>CAUPZU010000021.1:0-57093 GCA_963516025.1 Acinetobacter lwoffii | reverse complement strand
CTATCGATGACTGCACACGATATCGCGTTTTAAGGATATATAAACGCCGAACAGCGGCGAATACGCTCGACTTTTTAGACTGCGTAATTGAAGAAATGTCTTTTCCCATACAGCGAATACAGACCGATCGTGGGCGGGAATTTTTTGCTGAAAAAGTACAGAAAAAATTGATGCAGCATGGAATCAAATTTAGGCCAAATAAACCAGGTTCACCTCATTTGAATGGCAAGGTAGAGCGTTCTCAAAAGACTGATAAATCTGAGTTCTACGCTACTGTCGATATTAATTCTGAAGATATCCAAGACAAGCTAGCCGAATGGCAGCACTACTATAACTGGATGAGACCATATTCAGCTTTGAAAGGTAAAACACCGATGGAAAGGTACTTTGAATTATGTGAAGAAACCCCTTTCTCTGATGAGGTCCAGAAGCAATACAACCCATCCAATGAACGGATTCAACACGCCAATTACAAGATGGATTTAGAGATCGCTAAATTGAAACGATCTCTATGAATCACCCATATCTAAAAAAGTGTAGCAAGTTGCTACACTTTTCGCTAGATCAGCTCTTTACCAAAAATATCATTCAGTCTTTCACGAATACTTTGAACGAATTCCGGATTGTTTTTAAGTTTATGCTTCATATTTCGTTTAAAGTCATTCAGCCCCATACCAATTTCAGCAAAATCCATTTGGAATAAAGTGTCATTAATGACAATATTTGCTTGAGAGTCAGTGAGGCATCCTACTTTTTTAAACCACTTCTTGAACTGCTGATAATTTTCATCATTATTAAAAATATACCAAGAACGTACATTCGTATCGAATTTAGCCCCTAATTCTTTTACGGATGCATTGTCTTCAAATGGAACATCAAGATAGATTTTTTCGATCACTGCAATTTCATCCAGTGCCTTATCAGCAATCCGATGATGCAGTTTAAAATTCACACCTACAATTGGACGGCCTTTCTTAACGGTTTCATACTCTAATTGTAGATCTGTATTTTCGTTAATTTCTGCCACTATTTTGTCTAATACATAGCGTCTAAAATCTACCCAGCGATCATATTTGGTTTCATTAATATCAATCAGTGCTTTCAAGTTTTCTAAAAGTAATGGCACTTCATAACTCTTTTGATTGGCGTACTTAAATTCGTTTTTAATGAAATAAGTATAAAGACTCATACTGGCAACAGAATCTAGGGCAAAAAGATGTTTTAGCTGATAGGTAGTAAAATTACCCCCAGCCAGTTGAGTGAAATACGGCAACACCTCACTAGTAAAACGAATCTGAATCGCATTTTTAGAGTCATCTTCCCATCTTAACTCACGGATAATGGGAACGACAGAATGTACTTTTTTAGTCTTTCTCTTACCATTATCAGCAGGCTCCTCAATAATAAAATGAGCTACCCGGGATGAAAGCTCTTTATAGATCCGATCTATTGCAACATTAATTGAGTTACGTTTATTTAATCCTAGTAAATCTGCCAAATCATCCTTATACAAATAAATATAAGTTTGTTCGGTAATTTCACCATCTACCCTATTTTTCTCACTATAATTCGCAACCGCCATTGCATATAGAAGTGCCTTATATTCATTGGATGACAACTCGATTGGGCGAATTAAGCGGTTACTGGTACTGACAACGCCATTATGGCGAATGTTGCCTATACAGTAGGGAATATAATTCGTTTCTTCTTGCAATGGTTCAGATTCTGTCATAACCGTGATATTTATAATTTGACTTAGTTTTTATATACAAAAGTGGAAAAACTTTCAAGACTTTCACCACAAGATTCTAAAAGTGGAAGGTCCGTCATCAAAAAAAAGCGTTATTATCCGGTTTTTTGCCTTTAAAGTGGAATTAAATACAGTATTTCCACCCTACAGTGACAGACCTTCCACCTTTAGCCCCCGAAATTACAGTTTAGAATGACTATTTTTACTTTTTTCACCCACATTCAGATAGGTTAAGTTAAATAGAAACCCTGATGTGACAAGGCTTCCACCTTTCAGTTAGATTCGAAAGGTATAACTGCACATATAATCATCAGGAAATATCCAATAAAAACAGATTATCCACAGGTTAAGAATATACAGTGACAACCCTTCCACCTTTAAGACTTAGTTACGAGACTTTATTAACATATTAAATAATTGTTTTTTAAATTATTTTTAAATAAAAATAGCGATTTAAAAAATAGCAGTGACAAACCTTCCACCCTAGTGACAGACCTTCCACTTTAGAGTGACAAAGCTTCCACTTTAGAGTGACAGACCTTCCACTTTAGAGTGACAAACCTTCCACTTTAGAGTGACAGACCTTCCACTTTAGAGTGACAAAGCTTCCACTTTTAAAACTCTAAGCATTTGTTTTATATAATAAAAATACACTCTTAATTATTAATTAGCTAAATAACTAATTATTCTAATTATTAATTAAGCTAGCTTAGTTAAAGATTTATTTTTAAGCTGTTTTACATCTGAACAAATAGGATTTATAAATTTTAAAACTATAGTAAGATGAGTGAAAGTTATTTATATTACTAAACATTCAAATACGGAAGCATCTGACACGCATGTCTGCAAAAATTATTACTGTTGCTAATCATAAAGGCGGATGTGGCAAAACAACGACTGTTGTGCACCTAGCCTCAGAACTTGCCAATCTGGGCAACAAGGTTTTAGTCATTGATTTAGATCCTCAAGCAAACGCAAGTTTACACATTGGGATCCAACATCCAAGCGAAATTGTTGTGACTACAGCAGAATTACTAGTGGGCGATATTTCGTTGTTGGCAGATGCATTACAAGAAGAAACGAACTTTGAAAAAGTATCATTAATTTATGGTTCCTTGAATTTAGGAAAAACTGAAGACCAACTAAAAGAAGAAGCTCCCCGTCCTTCTGAAGAGTTAAATATCAAGTTAGAACTGTTAAAAGATCTTTATGATTTTATATTGATCGACTGTCCACCTAGTCTTAAATTATTAACCAGCAATGCCCTGGCATCTTCAACACATGTCATTATTCCTATCGAATCCGGATCACAATATGGATTGTATGGGGTAACAGATCTTTTAAATCATCTTGAAAAGATCAAACGTATTAATCCAGATTTAGAGCTTTTAGGCGCTTTACTAATTAAGCATGATGAACGTCAGAATGTCTGTAAGCTGATTCGGAATGAAGCCTTAAAACAGGTAGGAAAACTTTTAGAGACCACCATTCCTCAAAGTACTAAAGTTAATCAAGCAGCGATTCTGCAACAATCACTTTTGAATGTAGAAAAAAATTCAAAAGTACGTAAGGCTTTTGAAAGCCTTGCCAATGAAATTGTAGCTAAAGTTTAAACCTGAGAGTATTATGGCAAGCACCAAAGAGCTTTTAGCTCAGAAACTGAAACAGAATACAGAAAAACATCAGCAAGCACAGAAAGACAATATTAGAGAGCTGAAAGAGTTTAGACGTAATGTTCCTATTGAGGATATTAGCCGCAGTCCAAACCAGCCGCGTAAATTATTTGAAGAGTCACAATTAAAAGAACTGGCGGATTCCATTAATGAAGTCGGTCTGTTGCAGCCCATTACAGTACGTAAACTTGATAATCTGAAATATGAACTCATTGCAGGCGAGCGGCGCTTACGGGCGCACCATTTACTCGGCAAGTCTGTGATTGAAGCGATTATCATTGATGCGAATAATGTAGAAGCATCTTTGTTAACCTTAGCAGAGAATTTAAAGCGTCAGGACCTGACAGATTATGAAATTTTTATTGGCCTGAACTCACTTGATGAGAAGTTAAAGAAAAACAAGCAACGTTTAGCCAATTCACTGGGTTTAAATCGCGAAGATATGTACAAGTATTTAGCATACGAAAAACTGCCTCAAGTAATTTTAAATGACCTTGATGTGGAACCAGGCCTACTAGGTCGTACTGCTGCAACTGCATTCAAAAAATTTCTGTCGGATCATATAGAGCAACTTTCTGAGGCCGAAAAGGCTTTGCTAGGGGCTTGGGAAAAAGTAAAAGACAAAAAACTAGAGCAAAGTAAAGTTACTGCCTATGCTGAAAAAATATTGAGTCAGGATCTAGGAAAACTGACCACAACATCTGTGGTTAGAAAAATTGAATATGCAGGTAAGATTGCGGGGAATATCAAACTCAATCAAAAACAGCTTAAGGTTTCTCTGAATATCTCGGAAATTGACGAAGCTAGTCTCTTACAACTAGAAGATTTTTTAAAACAGCTTATTCAGAAAAGTGAAAAAGTGTAGCAAGTTGCTACACTTTTTTTGACAATCTCAAACTAGGACGTGTTATCAATTAAGCCAGAAAGATCGCTGATAAGAAGTTTTGAGCCAATTTATCATAGCGTGTGGCAATAGCATGATATTGTTTGAGCTTGGCAAAAAAATTCTCGATCAGATGTCTTGCCTTGTAGATATGTCAATCATAATCACGCTGATCAATAGAATTACTTTTCGCTGGCATCACAACTTGACCCTTCGCCTCTAAAATTGGATCAATGACCCGATCTCTAGAGTTGTAGGCTTTATCCGTAAACCAGGTCTGGCTCAACGATAAGTCCAGCAACACATCTGAACCGTTTAAGTCATGGACCTGCCCATCCGTGAGATAAAATCCTGTCGGGTTGCCTAAAGCATCAGTACGGGCATGAATTTTGGTGCTTAAGCCCCCTTTACTGCGCCTAGTCGCCTGATTTCCCCCCAGCGCTGTGTTGGTAAGCACGTACAATGGGGTGGAGTCTAACATGACATATTCATTGTCAAGGTCATGTGACAGCACTTCAAAGACTCTCTGCCACACACTTGTTTTAGCCCAAAGACTAAAACGAGTATGCACTACTCTAAAATCACCAAAGCGTTCGAATAAGTCTCGCCACGGGATACCTGAACGATACCGCTTCAACAAATAGTCGGTTATCTTTGGCCGTTACTCCAACAGTACCCATTCGTCCATGTAACAGATCTTTAATCTGTTCCCACTGATCATCTTTTAATGCATAGCGTTTAGTCATGAAAAAATTATGAGGACCGGTAAGATTTTCTCAAGCTAATTGATGACACCTTAATTCAAAATAAAAAACGGTTTTAAATATTATTTCTATAAATTTCAATGTTACACTGACTTATAACAGGTTTTAATTGATTCGGCTTAGATGATATATGGGACCTAAAAAATTAACTAATTAACTTATGTCCATGAAAAAATTATAAATAAATGGACATATATCAATGATGTATGGTTGTTTTTTTATAATAAATAGCCTAAGTGATCGTTAGTGAATAGATGTTTTTTTGGTGCGGTATAATTACCTGAAAATCCAGACATCAGTTATAAAATGAGATAAATTTTGAAGGACGCCAGCTTTAAACCACAGCTTTCATTTTTTGTCTACATACAGCAGCCCAAGACGTTACCCAGTGTCACGTTACGGAACCGCACTCAGTGCGCTTGCCGAATTCAACAGTCTGGAGATCTTAGTATATTGCCCTATAAAGCTCATTTTATTAAAGATAATCTTTAATAGTCAAAGGCATTCAAATGTATATATAGATAGGGACTGTGTCAGGAAATGTGCTATTAGAGGTGGGCAATAATGTCTAGAATCAAGGTACGTGATTTTCTCAGTCGGCTATTACGAATAGCCGCCGATTTTGTAGATGCCTTTTAATTAGATTAGACTGTCACCACTCTCCTAGACAAATTTAGTCTATTCTTTTTGCATAAATGAGAACATTATGAGTGGACAACGATATTCTCTCAGAATCACGTATTAATCATGCTGCTAAACATTCTCATTAAAACAAGGGAATGCATCTTTTTACTGATCGTACCTTGTTTTTAATTTTCCTCTGTTCTTTAATTTAGTACTATCTTTATCATTTATGAGCACTCACTGGATTCACTGAATGAAGTATATGGAAATCAGAGATTTGATTGAGGCTGAATTGAAAAATTATAGTTCTAATCAAATGATTCCATCCGAACGGTACTTGGCATTAAAGTTTGACTGTTCAAGGGAAACAGTGCGTAAGGCCTATGAACAGCTTCGTGCCGAAGATAAAATTTTCAAACGGCAAAATCTCGGCTGGTTCGTGAGTAATAAAAAAATTCAATATTCTCCAAACTCAATTGAAAATTTTCGTTCTTATATGAAGGCACAGGGTTTTAATGTCAGAACTGAACTAATCTCGACCAGACAGCTGGAGCGATTGGATCACAGTAATCTTTTTAGTGAAGAAAATCGTAAATTGGGCTTTATTGAAATTATTCGTTTACGTTATGCTGATGATGTACCTGTACTTCTAGAATATAATTATTTACCTGTTGCGCTGTTTCCAAATGTGCTGAATTATGATGTGATTACTTCGGTACAAGATGTCATTAAAAATCACTTTCATTATAATTACACGAGTAGTCAGTTAAAAATTAAAAATACCGGTGTGTCTCATTTTGAGAGTCAGCACTTGGGTATTCCTTTAAGTCAAACCGCCACTTATATTGAACGTATTTCAAAATCAGATGATCTAGTGATTGAATATGATATCGAAATCTGGTCACAGGACAAAATTGAAATGATCCTAGATATTCACGCATAAGCTTATATTTATATCCTGACCATTCAAATCCTAAAAAGTTAAATGGTTTTAGGATTTTTTTTATTTTCTTAGATTAGCATTAGACCTCCTTCATAAATCATTCTTACTCAGTTGCAAATTATAAATTCCAGCAACTAGATTGAATCTCAAAAGGGGGGCTTTTAGCTCTATTGCGATAACGTTCTGAAAGCATTTTGAAAGTTTTTAGACTGCCAATCCATACTTAATTTCTATTCTTCTTTATTGATTTCCTGATTATAGATTTTTAGTTCAGGATCCAGTTTACAGTGGCTTTTACAGGGTATTGGGAAGCGCGTTTGATTGAGGTTAAGCAGGCAGGGAAAATTAGACGTTATATCACTTTATTAATGGACCCAAAGACATATCCACTGATAGGCTTGGCGAAGCTTTATGCTCAGCGCTGGGAAATAAAAATGTGTTACCGAGAAATCAAAAGTGATTTACAGGAGGGCAAGCATTTGAGGAGCACGCAACCTGATTTAGTTTATCAAGAATTATGAGGGGTATTGCCTATAATATTCTAAGAAGACAATGAAACATATGGCTCAACGTGCAAAAGTCAGTCCTTTGAGAACCAGCTTTCATATTGCATCTATTGGCATTCTGAATATATTAAGATTCGACTCTTTAGACTCCGCAGGTAATTTACCTAAACATTTAGAAAGTTTACTGGAAAAATCTAAGAGATATGTTTTGCCTGAGAGGGGAGTGAGGAGTTGCCCACGAGTTGTGAAAGGGACACCACAGAAATACCCAAGAAAATGCCAGTCAATTTCTTAACTGACCGGCATTCCTTTAATTAAGGGCTTTCAGATGATTCAGATTTTTTGTCTTTCTCATTTCCATAATCTAAAGCAACCTGTTGCGCTTCGGCGGCGGCAGTTGCTTCTATTGGAATGGATTCATCTGCAATAGCTACTGTTCCAGTAAATCCAAATAAGCTCAGGATTAGAATCTTTGAATACTTTTCCATCTGAATTTCCTCTATGTTTCTAAAACTTAATTTCAGTGTAGAGGCTAAGTTTAAATTCCGATGTATGAGCTATGTCTGCGTATGTAAGATATTCAGGATCCAAGTTATAGAACCTTGGGTTTAGGTAAGAATACTTATCGGATGAGTTTTTTTGTAGCGTTAATTGGCCAAATACAGACCGATTTTCTTAAAAATCTTTTATAGCGAAGATAATTTAATGGCAAATTATAAAAAGAGCATAGCAATGGTCAACTGTGGTAATCCTCCCTACAATAAAATCCAAGAAGACATAAACAATATGGAACCAACTACGATGAAATGGATCGGCAATAATATTGAGTTAAATGACATGCAGGGTGTCCATACTTTCTTATTAAGTTTAGAAGAAGAAGGTGGTGTTGATTAATCGCAGTATGTCATGAGTCTTATACAGGATATCGCCCAGTACATAAGGTTAAGTTTGAAAAGAATTAGCACCTCCTCTGAGAGATTTTTCTTTACCAGCCCTGTTTTTGTAACATCTAGTAATTTTTTTGTAACCTTATTGTTACTTATTGTTCACTTTGTTTATTATATAAAAGATGAAAGGTGGAGAATTTAAGATGCTCACTAAGGTCGAAGCCATTGTGATTTCACTAATGGTAATTGCATTAATACTCATTATTTATGAAATGGGACAAGGACTTAATTGGACTTTATAAATGCTTTCTCAGCTTAAAAAAAGTTCTCAATTGATGGCATTAATTTATTTATCAGAAGTTTCAGAATTTTGATCTTATGCTTGGCTGACTAAAGATGAATAATATCTATATTGGTGATATTGTTTACCTAGTTTACGGTAGTCATCCAATGATGGTTGAAAAATTGCAGGATAATTTAGCTACTTGTATATGGTTCAGTGATAAAAAACATTTTTTCCGTAAGAATTTTCCCTTAAATATCTTAATAAAAAAAACGTAATTCAACAAAATATACCTGGGCGAATTCAAAGCTCATAGTGTACAGGTCATTTCGACCATGGCATGTGTTACTGATCTGAACAATGAATCACTGGTAGAATTTGCTGCTGATAAACAGGGATTTAAAGAGCTACTTAGTGAAGTCATGAAAATGAATTACGGTACATTTCAAAACTACGTTATCGCTTGAACTGAGGATAAGAAAGCTTGTTTGAATCGATATATTTCATCCGCAGATTATGTGCGAATGCTAAGAAATCTGGAGTTCGAATATTAACCAAAAAGAAGATCATTTTCTGATTTATGCGAGAGATCTATTCTATTTTTATATTTATAAGGCTAAACTTGCCTTCAATTTAATACTGGTATGTACCACTTAATTTTAGGGCGTGTCTTCAATATTAAATGTATTTAAAAATATTAGACCTCTTGCGTTAGTCAAAATTTAAACAGCCTAAAGCTACATTTAATAAGGTTTTAGCCAATTCAAAAATTAGGCAAAACGATACTTTCGCAAGAGGTCTACTGTTTGCATGTTCGCCTAAACGATGATTTTCCATTATTAGATAATGATCTAGCTCAGGAATAGTGATGATGACCATAATTACCAATGATTTAGGTCATGGTATGGGCAGTGCCTGGGAAAATAAAGACTGGGCACATATTTCTGATCCAGAATTACAAAGCCTGCAGCAGCATTATTCCTGTTTACAAGGTCATTTTGAGATTTTGTGGTATAGTCCCCGGCCATTTTCATCTGCGGCGCTGGTCAAGGTGGAGCAGGATTTTGTGAGCAGGGATGAAGCAGTCGCGCATCAGTATTTGATCAAGCGCAGTCATTGTTCATTTCGTCGTGCCCACGATATTTTACAGGAGCATGCCGTTCTTCAGCATTTAGCCAGCAAAGAAATTCCTGTTGCAGCATTGATTAGGTCAAATCAAGATCTGACTGCTTTAGAGCTGGGTGACTGGACCTATGAAGTCTATGCAAAAGCAGCCGGTTTAGATCTGTATGCAGATCAGCAATCCTGGAAACCTTTTTTCTATGCTGAACATGCCGCCAAGGCAGGGGCTTTACTGGCCAGACTACATCTGGCGATGCAGGATTTTCCCGAACAGCAGGGCAGATCAGCCTCTTATTTGGTTTCCAATCAGCAGCTTTTAGACAGTGAAAATATCATTACAGCCATTCAACAGCGCATTGCAAACAGTTCAGAATTAAGCCGTTATTTTGCCGATAAAAATTTAGATCCTTACTTTTTAGATCGAATCTTACAGGTTCACCAGCGTATTCAGCCTGTATTGCAACAGGCAAGCAAAATTTGGACCCATAACGATTTACACGCTTCTAATCTGTTTTGGTCAGCGCCGGATGCCAAAGCTGAAATTACTGCCGTAATTGATTTTGGTTTATCTGACCGAAACTCTGCACTTTATGATCTGGCTGTGACGATTGAACGTAATTTCATTGATTGGTTGGAATTAGAGCAGAGCCCACATATTCAGATTGATGAAGCTGGTTTAACTGCCTTTCTACATGCTTATTTTTCTGAAGTACATCCACAAGAAGATTTTAGTATTTTGCCAGAACTACTGAAAATCGTGCATCTGGATTTCGCTTTTTCAGAGCTTGAGTATTTTGTTGGGATTACTCAAAACCTCAACCATGCAGATGCGGCTTATTACGACTGGATTATCGGTCATGTGGACTGGTTCTTTGGCGAACAAGGCCAACAATTTACCCAGACTTTAACTCGGCTCATTCAACATGAATTGCAAGCTTCTCAATGCTCTCTCTAAACCCAGCATCATCACCCACTTCACATACATAAGGTTTCGTATGAACACTCGTCAACTCAAACAGAATGTATTAACCCGATCTTTAAAAATGATCATTCTGTCGCAGCTGTGTTTAATCCCGCTGACTTATGCTGAAGACGATGTGCAACAGCTTGACACGATTGTTATCACAGCCGATCAAAGTATCCCTTACACGAGTACCAAAGTGAATATTGAAGGTTTTGGTACGGAGAATTTGCAAAAAATACCTGCATCAGTTTCTATCTTGACTGCCGATCTCATCGCTGAACAACATGCCCGTGTGCTGAGCGATGTGGTAAAAAATGATGCAGCCATCGGTGATGGCTATGCTGCAATTGGCTATTATCCAAACTTTGTCTCGCGTGGCTTTGCACTTGATTTGGCATCAAGCTACCTGATTAATGGCAATGTGATTCGTGGTGAACAAAACGTTGCACTTGAAAATAAAGAGCGTGTGGAAATTTTAAAAGGCATTTTCGCGATTCAAAGTGGGATGTCAACCCCGGGTGGGGTGGTTAATTATGTCACCAAGCGACCGAAAGATATTCAGGCACTGACATTCTCGGCCGATCAACACGGCCAGTTTTCAGTGGCAACTGATCTCGGTGGTTTTTGGGGTGATGAGCAACAATTCGGATATCGCATCAATCTGGTGAATGAACAGATGGATTCTTATGTCGATCATGTGGAGGGTGAACGCTATTTAGCGGCATTGGCATTGGATTGGAAGATGTCAGCGCAATCCAAAGTAGAACTTGATCTTGAAGCACAGCGTTCCGAACAAAAATCAGTGCCAGGTTATCAATTACTGGATGGTAAAGTCCCAGAAAATGTGAAATGGGACCGATTGCTGGGTTATCAGACTTGGGGTAAACCGGTCACGATCGATAGTCTGAATAGCAGTTTAAAATATAGCTATGCTTTGAATAGTGACTGGAATCTGGGACTCGTTGCAGCACACAGTAAATCCAGAGTTGATGACTATTCAAGCTTTGCTTATGGTTATTATCGGGAAGGCTGTCTGGAAGAGTATTCCTGTAACACGTTTGGTAAAGCTGGCGAGTATGATATTTACGATTATCAGAATCCAGATGAAACCTTTAAAACCAACCAATTTAAAGTCAAACTAGATGGGGTGATTGATACCAATTGGGCGCAACATTATCTAAATTTTGATATTACACAAACCAATAAATCGCGAGATCGTTTTGCTGGTGTCAATGAATGGATTGGTGTAGGTAATATTTATACAGAAACCATAGATTTTTCCCCAGTAACAGCGAATGCTGGACCAAAATATCAAGCACTTAAAAGTAAACAAACTGCATTTACAGCATTAGACCGTATTGAATGGAATGAACATTGGACAACTTTGATTGGCGGAAAATGGATCGAGCTTGATGAACAAGCACATGCTTATGATGCAGAGGGTAAGCAGGTAATAAAAGTCCGCGATACCGATTTAGCTAAATTTTTACCGCAATTCGCAATCAGCTATAGCCCCTTGGAATCGACTACCGTCTATGTCTCGTATGCCAAAGGCTTGTCAGATGGAAAATCAGCACCTTGGTTTGCAGAGAATGCTGCTGAAACCCTAGCACCTATCTACTCAGAGCAATATGAAGTTGGTTTCAAACAACAGATCAAGCAGTTTTTATTGACTGCCTCGCTATTTGATTTACGCCAAGACAACCAATATAGCAAGCCGATTTCAGGACTTCGCTATTTTGTTGCGGAAGGCGAACAACATAGTCAGGGTCTGGAGCTCGGACTGAATGGTGCATTAACCGATCATCTGGCCTTAACTTCATCTTTTGCCTTGACCAAAGCCCGTTTAGAAAATGTAGAAGCGGTTGAATATGGCAATCATCAGGCGCAAAATGTGCCAAAAGTTCGTTTCGCAACACATCTTCGCTATAACGTACCGAGCATTGCAGGTTTCACTGTTCTGGCAGGTGGTCAATACAGTTCCAGCAAATATGCCAACAAAGAGGGTGCTGCGAAAGTCGCAGGTTATAGTGTGGTTGATTTAGGCGCTGCTTATCAATTTAAGCTAAATACGACCGATGCATTGCTACGCTTGAATATTAATAATCTGTTCAACAAGAAATACTGGCGTGATGCAGGTGAATTTTTGGGTGACGATTATTTATTCTTGGGTTCGCCGCGTACAGCAACCTTGTCATTCAATCTGAACTTCTAAATTGGCTGCTTAATCAGGTTATATTGCTATGGAAAATATAGAAATTGCAGCGTTCATTTTAAACGTTTTAGGTGTCTGGCTGACCTCCAAACAATATAAAGTCTGCTGGTTGGTGAATATTGTCGCTGTATTTTTATATATGATTATTTTTTATCGTGTCAATTTATTTGCAGACGCAGCATTACAAGCCGTATTTATCTTGATGCAACTGTATGGCTGGTATAGCTGGTCGAAGAAAAATCATGACCAGGCTATCACCGTGCAGATTGGCTATTTGAATAAAAAAATCTGGGTATATAGCCTGATTGTGGGTATTGTCGCCGGTCTGGTGATTGGCGCCTTATTTGCTCATTTCACCACAGCATCACTCCCTTGGTTGGATTCCATGTTAGCCTCTTTTAGCTTGGTGGCAAGTTATTGGGCGGCAAAAAAATATATTGAAAGCTGGGGATTATGGTGTGTGTTAGATGTGATTTATGTCGGTATGTACACCCATAAATCATTGTATTTAACAGCCGTACTCTATTTTCTCTTTATTCTTCTTGCACTGAATGGCTGGAGAATGTGGCGAAATCTTTATAGAGTGAAATTATCTTGAAATGACACTATTGCAAATAGAAATTTGAGGTGAGGCTCTTTCCTTTAAAAAAAGTGTTTATAGACTAAAAACTTTATTTGAATTGGCCGCAGCTTGAAGATGTTGCTGATATTTTGTGAAAGTTAGCTACCATACATTCAAAGCGAACCGAAGTTCGCTTTGAATGTATTTCACTTTTTAAAAGAACCCGGCTGGTTTGGTTGAATAACTCACCAGCAGGTTTTTGGTCTGTTGATAATGATCCAGCATCATTCTGTGATTCTCACGTCCAATCCCTGATTTTTTATAACCACCGAAAGCCGCATGCGCAGGATAGATGTGATAACAGTTGGTCCACACCCGACCCGCCTGAATAGCACGACCAGCGCGGTAGGTGGTATGTGCCGAACGTGACCAGACACCGGCACCGAGTCCGTAAATCGTATCGTTGGCGATCTTGATCGCATCGTCGAAGTCTTTAAAGGTGGTCACAGCCAGTACAGGTCCGAAGATTTCATCCTGAAAGGTCTTCATGTCATTGGTGCCTTTAAAGATGGTCGGTTCAATATAGAAACCTTGACCCACTTCCTGACGTGCTTCACCACCGATCAGGATTTGTGCGCCTTCTTCACGGCCAGTGGCAATACAGCCCAGAATCTTGTCCTGCTGTTCCTGTGAGGCTTGCGCGCCAATCATGGTGTCAGTATCCAGTGGATGTCCAGTTTTAATGCGTTGCACCCGTTCTACCGCACGCGCCAGAAATTCATCGGCAATGCTTTCCTGGATCAGCGCACGCGATGGGCAGGTACAGATTTCACCCTGGTTCAGGGCAAACATGGCAAAGCCTTCCAGTGCCTTGTCCAGATAATCGTCTTGCTGATCCATAATGTCGGCAAAGAACAGATTTGGTGATTTACCGCCGAGTTCCAGAGTCACCGGAATAATATTTTCAGTCGCATATTGCATGATCAGCTGACCCACTGCGGTTGAGCCGGTAAAGGCAATCTTGGCAATACGGGGATTGGTCGCCAGTGGACGGCCGACTTCGACCCCGTAGCCATTGACGATGTTCAACACGCCCGGTGGCAAAATGTCCTGAATCAGTTCAGCGAGCACCAGAATACTGACCGGGGTCTGTTCTGCAGGTTTCAGCACAATACAGTTGCCTGCAGCCAGGGCAGGCGCGAGTTTCCAGGCGGCCATCAGAATCGGGAAATTCCAGGGAATGATTTGTCCGACTACACCAAGCGGTTCATGGAAATGGTAGGCGATCGTATCTTCGTCGATTTCGGAAATGCCGCCTTCCTGAGCACGGATACAGCCGGCAAAATAACGAAAATGGTCAATAGCCAGCGGAATATCGGCAGCCAGCGTTTCACGGATCGGTTTGCCATTGTCCCAGGTTTCTGCCACAGCCAACATTTCCAGATTTTGTTCCAGACGATCTGCAATTTTCAACAGAATATTGGAGCGGGTGGTCGGCGATGACCGGTTCCATTGTTCTTTGGCTTTGTGCGCTGCATCTAAGGCCAATTCAATGTCTTCTACAGAAGAGCGCGGCACTTTGGTAAAGACTTTGCCATCTACCGGAGAGATATTGTCAAAGTATTCACCTTTGACCGGAGCGACCCATTCGCCGCCAATGAAATTATCGTATTGTGCTTTAAAATGAACTTTTGAATCAGGTTGATTAGGATCGACGTAACGCATATGTATTTCCTTTGCTTATTTTCGTGTGACCAAACTGCTTCTACAGCTTTGGTATAAGGTACTTATGTACGCTATTTGATTAACATAACTGGTATAAGGTTGGAGAAAGGTTGGAGTCAAG
The DNA here is from genome assembly GCA_963516025.1 of Acinetobacter lwoffii. Taxonomy (GTDB): domain Bacteria; phylum Pseudomonadota; class Gammaproteobacteria; order Pseudomonadales; family Moraxellaceae; genus Acinetobacter; species Acinetobacter lwoffii_R. The sequence goes on along the minus strand of CAUPZU010000021.1, from coordinate 42,071 downwards.
CAGGTTTACACTCTTTTCGATCTGTCTTAAAAGAATAAAGATTACAATGGATGTAAATCATGAATTGTTGTGAGAATAAGGAATGATGACAAAACAAGATTTGGCGCAAAAAAGGCACAATATCGATCAGCTTCGGCAAAGTAGCAGTTTATCTCCCCTGCATGCAGAACAGCTGGGACAGAGTATTGCCAGCTCTTGGCAGCGCTCATCCTCGGCTGAAATCCCTAAGAATCGTTTAGCAGCACCGCTGACAGATATAAAAAAGACCACTTCTTCTTTAACTTTAGCCTATGCTCTACGCCATTGTGCACAAGACTTGAAACATATTGCAGAGCAGTCATCGATGGTGTTGGCAGTCGGTGATATAGGCAGCACCATCATCTGGACAGCGTCCAGCCCGCAAATGCAAAGTGCCGCAGAAAGTGTACATTTTATTGAAGGTGGACAATGGCGCGAAGAGCTAGTCGGAACCAATGCATTGGCATTATCCTTAAAAACTCAACAATCCAGCTGTGTCTTTTCCAGTGAACATTACATGTCCTCCATTCATGATTGGGTTTGTTACGCTGCCCCGATTATTGATCCCTATTCAAAACAGGTCTTAGGTGTCATTGATCTGTCAACTACCTGGCCAAAGCATAACAGTTTAGCACTACTAGCTGCGGAGCGCTGTGCTACGATCATCCAGTCGGCTCTACTAGAATGCCAGAAGCAGCGCCTGTTTATTCGGGCTTTTTCAGTACCTCAAGTGCTGTTTAATGGCAAAGTGCTGGTTCTGACTCCTCGACAGATTGAAATTCTGACCATTATAGCCTTATGTCCGCATGGTCTGAGTCTAGATACCTTGCATCAAGCCTTATATGGCGAGCGCAAGGTCAGTATGGGGACTTTAAAAGCAGAAATGTCACAATTACGCGATTTATTAGGTGGTATGCTGGGTTCCAGACCCTATCGTTTATTGGCGCATGTAGAGGCTGATTTTTTAATGACAGAGCAATCTTTAGATGCTGGGTATATCGATTCAGCCTTGAAATTATGTACCGGCGTATTTCTGGCCAAAACAGAAAGTCCATTTCTATGCGCTTGGAGAGATTGTCTGGAATCACGCCTGAGCGATGCCATTTTCAAGGCTAATGAAACCGATGTCTTGCTGAAACATGTGGCACATTTTCCTGAAGCGATTGATGCTGTAGAACGCCTGATTGAACTGATGCCCAAAAACCATCCCGTTCATCAGACTCTGTTAAAATATAAAAATCTTTAAAGCTGATGTAACTGTCGGTACAAAGCTAAACAGTTAAAATAGGAATATTCTGGAATATTAAGTATTATCCTTGCTTACTGTGAGTTTACTTATTAATTTAGACTGAACCTGATCCTAAAATTTTTATCAGTGGCTACCCAGTTTGCCGTTTGCCTAGATGCTTGATATCAGCTACGCTCACCTTCATGTCATTTGAAGGACGCGCAGTTTATTCCTTAGGGATCAAATATAATCGTAAGATAATACGCTATGAAATTTTATTTGTGGCTAGAACGGGCTAAAAAAATAGTGGCATTTTTCTACCATGGGATTAATGTCGATATTCATAATGAAAGGGGCTCGATAAAAAAGAAACACCCCCCGTTTTTATCCTCTTATGAAGGCAAAAGGATCAGCCAGGAACAGGAAAATGCATGTCTGCTCTTGGCACACTTCCTCAGGAAATGAAACAGGGGCTGTTAAAAATGTAAGTCAGATACTTGGAGAGAATACTTACATTGAGGTACTACATCGCCGCTTTAAAAATATCTACCACTTGGGCATGGTTGGCTTTACGTGGATTGGTCAACATGCAGGCATCTTTTTGTGCATTTTCCGCCATGATGGCCAAGTCAGCTTCTTTTACATTCAATTCCGTCAGCCCAGATGGAATACCAATTGAAGCCGAAAGCTGACGAATGGCGCCAATCGCTTCATAAGCTGCTTCAGTTACGGTTAAGCCTTCTGTATTCACCCCCATCAATTGGGCAATTTTGGCATAACGTTCAGGACAAGCAATCAGGTTAAATTCACAAACATGGGGGAGCAGAATTGCATTACAAACACCATGCGGCAAGTTGTAGAAGCCTCCGAGCTGATGTGCCATCGCATGCACATATCCTAAAGAGGCGTTGTTAAAGGCCATTCCGGCAAGATATTGGGCATAGCTCATGGCATCCCGTGCTTCCAGATTATCCCCATTCGCCACTGCCAGGCTAAGCCATTCGCTGATCATGGTAATCGCCTTTTCTGCACAGGCATCAGTGATTGGATTTGCTGCCGTAGACACATAAGCTTCTACTGCATGCGTCAAGGCATCCATACCTGTTGCCGCAGTCAGCCCTGCAGGTTTGGCCAACATAAGTTTAGGGTCATCAATCGCAATGAGTGGTGTACAACGCCAATCTACAATCGCCATTTTCACATGGGTATCGGTATTGGTAATGATACAGAAACGTGTCATCTCCGAAGCTGTCCCTGCCGTAGTATTGATTGCAATCAGTGGTGTCATCGGGACGGTACTTTTATCAATCCCTTCATAATCACGGATATGTCCGCCACCTGCAGTGACTAGACCAATGCCTTTGGCACAGTCATGTGAGGAACCCCCACCTAACGATACAATAAAATCACAGGCATTTTCATTATAAGCTGTAACTCCATGATGCACGTTAATATCAGTTGGATTGGGTTCCGCGCCTGGGAAAATATAACTGTCAACACCCGCCTCTTTCAAATAATTTGCAATATCATCTGCAACACCAAATTTAAACAGCCCCGCATCAGTTACAATCAGCGCTTTCTTGGCACCTAAATTTTGTGCTTTTATCCCGATTTCTTTAGCACAGCCCGGACCAAAAAGTGAAACACAGGGAATATAAAAACCGTTAGTTTGATCTGAAATATTTTTAAAAGCCATGGCGTGATTCCTTCTACCATTAATTGATTATTTTATCGGTGACCCTCACCGTAATATAAGTATTGGATGAAGTTAAAAAGAATCCTACCTACCAAATACCTACCAATTTAAATTTCTGATTCTAGCCAAAATAATGAATCTGAAATATTTAAAAGTAGGTTGCCAAGGTTTAGCAGATACTGGGTAGATTGGTTCAATAGAGGGCATGTAAGTAGCGCACTAGGCTGTTTACTACTTTCTGATTTTAAATAAATACTAAAATGCTTTATTCATTTTTAAGATAAAGATAAACAGTACAGGGCTTAGAAATACCCATAAAGCCACAAAGCTAATACTGGAGCTAAACTGGGTACGTAATAAAAACATCGCGACGAATAAGAAAATACCCGCAGTGAATTTAGTGTGCGTAGGAAAATTAGCTAAAAAAGCGTAACGAGATTTTCGGGTTTTTAGGATCTGCTTTGCACTTACCGCATAAAAGGCAAAGCAGCTTAGCCATAAAAGAACGGTTACTGCGATCCATATCATGTGGAAGACTCCTGCTGCGCAGATTTTAGTTTGGCCTGAATTTTATTGACCGCCTTTTGCTGAATGGGCGTAATTTTCTGGTGTAAAAAGAGGGCAAGCAGTGCCAAGCTCCACAACATCAGATCGATTCGCAGAAATGGCCAGTAAGTTGTAAAAGAATCAATATAATCATGGAAAATGAGATAATAAATATTGATCAGCGGCAGCATAAAAGCAGTACCAATCAGGATTTTAAGCTGAATTTTCCATAAATATTGCTGCGGTGTTAAACATGCCAGAATGAAACTGCCGAGCCAAATACTGAAAAAACTATAAATCTCATAATTTGGTGCACCTACAGGGATGCTGATAAAACGATTCGCATAGAGATAAGCCAGCATGGCAATCGGCAAGCCAAGTATCATGGTGATATTCAAGCGGTTCACCAAATAATGTCCGAGATGAAACCGCGCTGATTTTTTCTGAATCTGGCGTTTCAGATTCCACAGCAGCAGACCGGAGGCAATCATGGCGCAGCCCAATATGCCAGAGAAAAACAATCCTAAACGTAAAGCAGGTTCAGCAAAACGTGCCATATGCAAACCATACATGCCGGCATTGAGTGTGGCAATTGCACTTTCATTGCGTGTATTTTCAAGCAATTTTCCGGTAGCAGCATTTAAAATGAGCTGTGCCTGATTTCTGGTAATGGAATGATCTTTGAGCTGTGTTAAGGTTATGTGTGCCAGCTGGGTATTGGGCTGCTTGACCGTGATATTGTCAAATTCCGCATGTCCCCAGTGTTGCTGCGCCGTGCTAATAAAATGTTGAATTGGCAGCATCTCGGTTTTCACCGGAACCACAGAGTTGGCCAATACATTGACTGTGCGAATTTCTTCAAAATACTGAAAGGGATTGTCTGGATAGAGTTTTTTCATGCCGGAAGGCAGTACGATATAAAAGAAAATCGCCAGCCCGGTAAATGTCATGGTCAAAAAGAACGGCAGGGCAATCACTGAACTAACATTATGAAAATCCAGATAGGAGCGCTGCCCCTTAAATGCTCTTAAGGTAAAAAAGTCTGTCAGGATTTTTTTATGGGTAATGATTCCTGAAATCAGAGTCAATAACATGATAAAGGCAGCAATCGTCACAATCAGCCGACCAATGGTGTAGGGCATACCATAGAGCTGAAAATGAAAATTATAGAAAAAATCTCCCCCTTGGGTGGCCGAGAGGTTTAATTCTTTTCCTGTCGAAGCATCCAGGGTTTTGACTTCATAGCCACCATCCGCTTTTTGCCAGTAGACTTTATTCACAGGTGAATCTTGATTGGCGACTCCGATATACCAGTTTTGGGCGTCCGGTGCATGCTGCTGTAAATAGCTGTAAGCAGATTTTAAGGCAGTTTCCTGATTGACTTGTATTGAGGCAAATTCAGGCTGCATCCATATACTGATTTCATGCCGGTAATAGGTGACCGCGCCTGTTAAAAAGATCGCGAAGAGCAGCCAGCCAAAACTTAAACCTAACCATGAATGTAGCCATGCCATGGATTGACGGACAGATTTATGCATGGTTTAACCTATGAAGCGGGAGATGGTAAATAAGCTAAGGAAAGGAAGCAGGCTATAGACCGAAAGCTTTTTTAAACTCTGGATACAGAAGATGCCAATCACAAAACAGACATAAAAAATCAGGGCAATAACGGCGGCCAAATAGACGGATTCTGCTTTGGGCAGAAAAGCCTGTAGAAAGTAAGCCAGATCGAGTGCGATCAAATAACTGCACAAGTAGCCCATCCCAAAGCTCATGCCTAAGCGATAGAAAATGGCGAGTGGCTGCACTACAACAGACATCATATTTGGCCTTGAATAAATCTATACTGATGAAAATCTAAAAACTTAATAAACAAAACTTAAAGTCGTTACCAGATACTGTTTTTTATAGGCCTGCTGATTCAATTTTCCGGCCTTGTCTGCTTCTTTGCCAACTTCAATGACATATTGACCTTTCCATGGCGTGGCGATCGTAATCTGGCCTTGGCCGTTGGTGGTGTATTTTTTTAGCCAAAATTGCGGGGAAAAGACTGTGACTTCAACATCCGCAGCAGCTTTACCCTGATACAGTACCGTAAATGTATTGCTGTTGATCTGGGTCGGGACAATATCTAGTTCTGACTCTGCTTTCAAGTTTTGTCTGCCGGATTTGGCATGATAGCTCAACAATGATTCTCCATAGATCAATTCATGAGTGAGCTGGACATCTGTCTGGCCTTGGGTCGCATAAAGCAAATGATCTTGTTGCATTTGAGGACTAAATGTTTTTTTGGCCTGAACGGCCTTTGCCTGATTGAAAGACTTGAGGGCACCTTGCTGCGTTTCTTTGAGCTGTTCACTATATTCACCAAAGAACGCATGAGTCTGCTGATTTGTGCCACGTTCTAGCCAAAGCATATGCGCCTGAGCTGAAAGTGTCATAGACAGTCCAAGGGTCAAAGCGATCATTTTTTTCATTTGTTTTACCTATTTTTGTGTATGTAGTGATGATTTAGCCCTGAACATGTCATTAAGGCTAAGCTTGAAAATCAGTATTTAAATTTCACGGCAACGCTGTAATTCGCTGGTGCACCATAAAAACCTTGCTGATTGGGGAAATTGAATAGGTATTTTTCATTGGTCAGGTTATTACCATTGGCTTGCAAGGTCATATGCTCATTCAGCTCATAGCTGGCCATTAAGTTCACGAGCGCATAGGCATCTTGTTTAATGACTCCAGCTTTCTGGGTAATCACTCCATTGGTGGTTGCTTCAGGCACATCCAGATAGGTTTGATCCTGCCACTGCACACCAAGGCCCAGTTTCAGTTTTGGAATTTGTGGCACCTGATAGGTGGTTAAAAGATTAAAAGACTGGGTTGGATTGAAGGTACGTGCATCACCGCCATTGATCAGATCTTTCAGGCTAAACTGGGTATAACCAAAGCTTAAGTTAAAATGGTCGGTCAGTTGTCCCGCCAAGCCAAACTCGTAGCCTTGGGAACGCAAGTCACTAACCTGAGTTGTGCGTAAAGTCGGAATACCATCAGAATCACGAAGCGGATAATTACTTTGCTCCGTTCTAAACACGGCCATGGTGGCGGTAAGCTTGTCATCTAGCCAAGAACCTTTTACTCCAACTTCATAGCTTTCACCTTCGATCGGCTTGTTAATGCTGCCATCATCTGCTTTGGTGGTTTGCGGACGGAAAATCGAGGTATAACTCAGGTAACCTGTATATTCAGGGCTAAAGTTATAGGTCAAACCGGCATAGGGTAAAACTTTATCTTCATCATAAATGGTGTCGGTCCCATAACTGCTACCACTGCTTTCAGCCTGAACATAGTTCGCACCTAAAAGCAGTTTCAGATCATCATTCAGATGCAGTCGGGTCGCAGCATAAAGGCTCTGGTTCTTCTGCCGGATATGCATTTCCCCACTGGTTTTCGATAGATCCCAGCTCGGTTCTTCTGGGCTAAAACTGGCTAAATCTGTGGTAAGTGGCTGAGCAAAATTACCTCCGTAACCCAATTCATCCAGACGATTTTTAGCCCAAACATAGCCCAATGAGGCTTCATGGCGTTGTCCCCAAAGCGGATAGGTGCCGCTAAAACTCAGGCTGGCTTGTTGTTCTTTATTGTCATCAATATACATGCCTGGGTAGAGGAAGATGCCTGAAGTGCCATTTGCGTCAGGTTTGCCGGACAGAAACAAGAGCTTTGAATCGCGTTGAGTGCGTTTTTCATCATAGGTCAGTTTGGCTGTCCAGTCCCCACCCAGTTTTTGTTCCAGCTCAGCAAAGTAACTTTTAATATTGCTATCCCAATAGGTCCAGCTTGGGCTGTAATTATAATTCCGTGAGTAACTGAGCTGCTCGCCTTCAGTATTGATCAGTGGATTAGAACCCCAATTGACACCATTCGGCTTGTGATTGGTTTCGGTATAGCCAGCAGTCAATAGAGTTGTGTCAGTTACATCTGCCTCCACAACAGCACCTATGCCGTTTTTTTCCAGTTCATAACGATCCAGATAACTGTCGCCTGTTTGTTGATAGCCAAATACACGACCTCTGACTTTTCCATCTTGGGTGAGAGGAGAGGATACATCTACTTCATAGCGCTGCGTATTCCATGAACCGTAACTGGCATTCAAGGCTGCCTGAAGTTCCTGAGTAGGGCGTTTGCGAATCATGTTAATGGTTGCACCAGGATCGCCAATTCCATTATTTAAGGCATTCGCGCCTTTGACCACTTCTACACGGTCAAACAAAAAACTGTCTGGATTATCATTATTATAATTATAGCCTTCGAGTGGAATACCAATGCCATCGACTAAAACATTTGAAATCTCGAAACCTCGGGCAAGGTAGGAGGTCCGTTCCGTTTCCTGATTGCTGACGATAATGCCAGGGGTATTGCGCAGTACGTCCCGGGTATTATCCAAGGCAAAGTCATCCAGTTGCTGGCGGGTAAGGACATTGACTGTTTGCGGCGTTTCCTTAAGTGGAATATTCAGTTTTGAGGCGGTTGACGAGTTTTGGATGATATAGGCTTTACTCTGTTCAGAGCTGAGCTCACTCTGTTCTGATTCCGCTGTAACGGTAATCGTCGGTAATTGCTGAGTATCATCGGCAAAACTTTGCTGGGACACTAAAATTGCAAGACTAAGAAGAGAAAGCTTAAATGATGGAGGAACGGTATAAAACATTTTAGTTAATGTAAATGATAATAATTATCAATAATATTATTGTTTAATATCTCTTAAAGCAATCTCAATATAATAGGAAATCCAAATGAAAAATGAGTTAATGATAGGTAAATCTACAAATAAAAGTTTAATGTAAGGAGTAGGGAACAATAAAATATCACTGTTAAAAAAAGATGTTATTACCTTACTTTTGTGCTCCTGAACCAATTTGTTTATATACTGCACTATAAATTTTCAAATCCTCAATCTGGAGTGACTTTGTTGCATAAAGGCTTCAGAGATAGATCTTTTCTAAGTTACTCGAATTCAAGTGACAACTTGGGTATGAGGTCGACCTAATTCCGTTAATTTATCGCCTAATAATTTAATGCAATACATTTTGGTTTTGACCAAACTTCGCCGATGGTAGCCTGACCATTTCTTCCATAGTGTCCTGCCTAAACATTTAACGGTTCGAAGTAATTCATTTCGCTCTTGCGAATGAACTTTTGTAGTTTTCTAAGGCTTTGCATTTTTTCTGGAGGGAACTACCGCATATGCTTACCGGTCTGCAATGACTTGACGGCATTGCTTGGTGTTATAAGCCTCGTCTGTATAAACTGAATCAATCTGTTCATCCAACGGAATTTGATCAAGTAACTCCCCAAGGATTCGTGAATCACTCACATTATTCGTTGTGAGCTGAACTGCTCGTATTTGAAGAGTTTTAGCATCTATAGTGGGTATTGGTATGTTGAATGTAGTTCGGAAATTCTGTAATCGAGCCATGGCTTTGTAATAGGGTGGCCAGTGACATCACATATTTGTAGGCATTCAAGGCAGTTTCAGCTCGTAATCCGCTCAGCATATTTTGTGCATCGATGACCTGTGTGGCGGTGCCCATATCTTCTTTAAAAGACAATTCTTGGATGCGTAAATTTTCCTGTGCGGCTTTCAAGTTTTGTGCCAGAAGCGCATCACTTTGCTGTGCACTGAGTGCTTCGCTATAAGATTTATAAATCAGATTTTCAATTTCTTGCTGGGTGCGTGCAGTGAGTAATTCTGTAGCAGAGCGTTTGAGTTCGGCAGCCTGAATATTCTTGTTTTTATCGATCCCGGAAAACAGGTTATAGCGTGCGGCAACTCCGACAATCCAGTTTTCATTTTGATCCAGACTATATTCGCCAAAAGCAAAAACATTCGGTTTTTTTGTCGCTTGCTGGGCTTTCACATTGGCTTGAGCCAATTGGGTATGCATGAATTAGCTCTACATGCTTTACATGTGGCACTGATGAAAGGCCAAGGTACACAATATTTATGGATTGATTCAACAACTCTGCCAATTTGTAAAAATCAACGTATTTAGCGTCATAAATCATTAATCCAAATTGCATCACATGGTAGAAGCTCAATGGGCTGGTTTTATGGCTGTAAATTACGTATTGCGATGAATCAATTTGGTGAAATTGCCTGTTCTGCTTTATCGAATGGACATGTTGCTAATATAAAAATGGTTGAGCAATTGGTTGCTGGTATAGAAGCAAAACTTTACGGGGATCGAGGTTACATCAGCCAAGAATTAAAAATTAGATTGAAAGATCAAGGTATTGATTTAATTACTTATCATCGGAAGAATATGCAGGCTATTCAACTCTGTGCATCAGATAAATATCACTTAAGACAACGCAATAAGATAGAAACATTATTCAGTTTATTGAAGGGGCAATACAATTTAGTGACGAGTAAAGCACGTAGTCTTCATGGGTTTCTGAGTGGAATTTACACCTCACTATGTGCATATCAACTCACTCATCAAAATAAGCCAACAATTCAAATTAAGGAATCATCGGCTTAAGCAGGATTCGAGTTAAATAAGCTTTCAAAATAGCTTGATACACTAAAGCTATTTTAAGCAGGCAATGAATATGAAAGAAAACGCTAAAGAAAAATAAAAAAAACAGCGTATGATTTACTCAATGGAATTTTAGATGATGCAGACAAGATGATCCGTAATGATTGGTCACGTGCCGAAATACAAGAAATTTATGACTTGCCTTTAATGGATTTACTGTTTCAGGCACAGCAAATTCATCGCCAAAACTTTGAACCGAATACTGTTCAGGTTAGTACTCTACTTTCAATTAAAACGGGCCGTTGTCCGGAAGATTGTAAATACTGTTCGCAATCTGCACATTACGATACTGATCTGGAAATTGAAAAACGCGTAGAAGTACAAAAGGCGATTGCTGAAGCCAAACAGGCCAAAGCTTCCGGTTCGACCCGTTTTTGCATGGGCGCAGCATGGCGTAACCCGCATGAACGCGATATGCCGTATGTGCTGGAATTGGTGCAGGAAGTCAAGAAACTGGGCATGGAAACCTGTATGACTCTAGGAATGCTGAATGCCTCACAAGCGGAACGTCTGAAAGATGCAGGGCTAGATTATTATAACCACAACCTTGATACCTCACGTGAATATTATGCCAATGTCATCAGTACACGTAGCTTTGATGACCGCTTAAATACGCTTGATCATGTACGTGATGCCGGAATTAATGTCTGTAGTGGCGGTATTGTCGGCTTGGGCGAAGGCGTACAAGACCGAGTCGGTTTGTTATTTGAACTAGCGACTATGCCGATTCACCCGGGTTCGGTGCCCATAAATATGTTGGTTCCTATTGAAGGCACACCACTGGCCGATGTTGAAAAACTGGATGTGATTGACTGGATTCGTACTATTGCGGTAGCACGGATTATTATGCCGAAGAGTTATATCCGCTTGTCGGCAGGTCGTGAATCTCTCTCTGACTCTGATCAGGCACTGGCATTTATGGCTGGAGCTAACTCATTATTTTCAGGTGATAAATTGCTTACTGCCCCGAACAGTGGTGAAGGTAAAGACAAAGCCTTGTTTGCTAAATTAGGCTTAAAAGCTGAAGCTGCCAAGAAAACAGCTAAAGAATTGGCTGTAGATGCGATGCAACCTGCTTAATTAATCGTGTAACAAACAGGGATCATTTCAACTTGAATTGGTCCCTTTTTTATTGGAACAGACAAAATGAAGATACTGATGATTACGGGTTGGGGGCTAGGAACAGCGGTCTTAACCCCGTTTGTAGAACAGTTGCGGCAGCAGCATCAAGTTAAAGTATGGGATATTTTCGATCCTAACGTAGAAAGTCTTTTGGCCGAAAAAGTCAGGCAGGCGAGTTCGTTTGATGTCTTGATGGGGTGGTCTTTGGGTGGACAGTTGGCACTTTTGCTGGCTAATGAAATCCAGCAACAATTGAAAATTGCCAAGCCAGTGATTTGCTGTATGTCAAATCCCTGTTTCGTGGCCAACGAAGCATGGCCACATGCAATGCCAGTTGAACAATATACACAATTTAAATCCTCCATACTGGCTGATCCAAAACGCGGGATGCAGCGCTTCTGTACCTTGGTCACTTTAGCTGGCGCAGCAGCGCGTGAACGTGCAAAATTATTGCACCAACAGTTAAATAGTATTGATTTAAACTATCAGGTTAAGCATCTTTATCTATTGCAGCAATTAAATCTAGTGGATATCTTAAAAAATCATTCAGTCAAGATGCTATTTATATTTTCCGAGAATGATATGTTAGTTCCTTACAAAGTTAGTCAAGAATCTGTGTTTTTAACAACCCAAAATCTGAATTTGGTAAAAATACAGGGCACGCACGATGCCATCCTTTTTGATGCCAAGTTACTCGTTGAGCCAATTTTAAAATTTTTAGCCGATCTGGCTTAAGCAAAAAGAGATTGGTAGCTCTTGACGTTTCATTTTCAGATTTAACGCGCTAAGATCAGTTTTAGTTTTAATAATTGGGGTAAATTCTGTGCAGGACGCTTTTGATCAACAGCATATTTGGCATCCTTATACCTCCATGACACAACCCTTGCCATGTTACAAAGTTAAAGCTGCAAATGGTGCAGTCATTGAACTTGAAGATGGTACCGAGCTGATTGATGGCATGTCGTCCTGGTGGTGCACAATTCACGGTTATAATCATTCTGAACTCAATCAGGCCGTAACAAAACAATTAGAGTCGATGTCACATATCATGTTTGGTGGTTTGACTCATCAGCCTGCGATTGATGTGTCTAAACTGCTACTTGAGATCACGGCGCCTGAACTGGATAAAATTTTCTTTGCCGATTCCGGCTCGGTCGCGGTTGAGGTGGCGTTGAAAATGGCTGTGCAATATTGGAATGCACGTCAGCAACCACAAAAAACTAACTTTGTTACCACACGCTCTGGCTATCATGGCGACACCTGGAATGCCATGTCGGTTTGTGATCCTGTAACTGGTATGCATCAAATTTTTGGTTCGAGTTTGCCGAACCGTTTATTTGTTCCGGCACCTCAAAGCCGTTTTGATGGGGCATGGCAACCCGAAGATATACAGCCACTTGAGCACCTGCTGGTACAGCAGCATCAACAGATTGCTGCCATGATCATTGAGCCGATTGTGCAAGGTGCAGGCGGGATGCGTTTCTATCATCCAGAATATTTAAAGCAAGCTAAGTTGTTGTGTGAAAAGTACGATGTACTGCTGATTTTAGATGAAATTGCCACCGGTTTTGGCCGCACTGGAAAACTATTTGCTTATGAACACGCTCAGGTCACACCAGACATTATGTGTATCGGTAAGGCATTGACTGGTGGTTATATGACCTTGTCAGCGACCTTAACCACTCGCCATGTAGCAGAGACGATTTCAAGTGGTGAAGCGGGTGTGTTCATGCATGGCCCAACTTTTATGGCTAATCCGTTGGCCTGTGCGGTCGCATTAAAAAGTACCCAGCTGTTACTGGCTCAAGACTGGCAGACGCGTATTCAACAGATTGAAAGGACACTAGAACAATATTTACTGGATTTAAAATCCTTGGCACAAGTCAAAGATGTGCGTGTCCTCGGCGCAATTGGCGTGGTTGAGCTACATCAAACTATTGATTTGGCGCGTTTCCAGGCTGAATGTGTATGCCGTGGCGTCTGGATTCGTCCTTTTGGCCGTCTGGTCTATGTCATGCCGCCATATGTAATTTCAACACAGCAACTTGAAACTTTATTAAAGCATATGCGGGAGATGATTCAGCAGATAGAGGCAGTAGCATGAACCATCTTGAGCATTTCCAGCAGCAGCTAGATGACTTGAAACAGCAAGGGCAATATCGCCAGTTTAAGTCCAATATTTCTAGCCAGCCACGATTGCAACTCAATGGCCAAGAGATGCTGAATCTGGCATCCAATGACTATTTAGGTCTGGCATCCAACTTAACGCTACGTGAAGAATTTTTTGACCTCACGCCGATGTCTGAGCGATATATGAGTTCAAGCTCTTCACGTTTACTGACAGGAAACTTTCCCAATTTTGAACAACTTGAAGCACAGATGTCACAGGCTTTTGGACGTTCAGTACTGCTGTTTAATAGTGGTTATCACATGAATATCGGGATTCTTCCTGCGCTCAGTAATGCTAAAACTATGATCATTGCTGACAAACTGGTACATGCCAGTATTATCGACGGGATTCGTTTATCTAAAGCTGGCTATGTGCGTTACCGCCATAATGACCTGCAGCATTTGACTCAGTTTTTAGAAAAATATCAGTCAGATGAATCTATCCAGCGCATCATTGTGGTAACTGAATCAATTTTCAGTATGGATGGGGATGAAACAGATTTAGCTGCTTTGGTGGCATTAAAACAGCAGTTTGCAAAAGTCATGCTTTATGTCGATGAGGCACATGCAATTGGTGTGCGCGGTGAACGTGGATTGGGCTGCGCAGAACAGTATCAAGTATTGGATCAAATTGATTTCCTAGTCGGTACCTTTGGCAAGGCTTTGGCTTCAGTTGGTGGTTATCTGGTCTGTGCGCCAGTGATTCGTGACTATCTGATCAATAGCATGCGACCTTTAATTTTTAGTACCGCCCAGCCGCCACTATGTATGGCCTGGAATAGATTTATTTTTCAGAAGGTAGAGCAGCTTCAGGCAGAACGAGTACATTTGGCAGCATTGGCTGTACGCTGTCAGCAGGGCATTCAAGACTTGGGATATCACTGTCCGTCAACCTCGCAAATTGTGCCGGTACTGATTGGTGAGGCAAAACGCACCATTCAGGCGGCTGAAATTATGCAACAGCAGGGATTTTATGTGCTACCAGTACGTCCGCCAACGGTTCCTGCCAACACCTCCAGACTCAGAATTTCCCTGAACCAGAACATTTCTGCGGATGAGCTGGACGCATGTCTGCAGGTGCTGAGGAATTTATCGCGATGAACAGCAAACAGATTGCCCAGCGTTTTGCTCAGGCAAATCTCAGTTATGAACAGCATGCGCTGGTACAAAGTACCGTAGCTGCAGAGTTGATGCATTTCATGCAGCAGCATGTGGCACAACCACATTTGCAACGGGTATTGGAAATTGGCTGCGGTTCAGGATTGTTTACCCGGCTTTTTATGCAGCATTATAGCTTTGATCATTTATTTTTAAATGACCTATATGTCGAAGTGAAGCAGCACTTCCCGGAATCTAATCGGCTTTTGTGGGAGATTGGTAATATTGAAACCTTGCCACTGCCTCAGTCTCTGGACATGGTGTTGTCTTGTTCTGCATTGCAATGGATCTCGGATTTAAAAGCATTATTGCTCAACATTGCGCAGGCCTTAAATCCCTCTGGGCATCTGTGTTTTGCCAGTTATACTGACAATAATTTAAAGGAAATTAAGGCACTGACCGGACAGGGCTTGGATTATCTGCCTTTAGCAAAGGTCTGTGAATTGCTCCAATCCTTAGGCTTTGACATTCTGCTGCAGATAGAAAAACAGATGACCTTGCATTTTGAGCATCCGAAACAGGTGTTACAGCATATCAAAGCCACTGGTGTACAGGCGACGGCACAGGGGTTTCGGTGGACAAAATCGTCCTTACAGGATTTTTATACCGGCTATCAACAATTCCAAGACCCTGAAAGCAAACAGTATGCACTGACCTATCATCCGGTTTATGTCATTGCACGGAAGACAGCATGAGCGCACAGATTTATTTTGTCAGCGGCATTGATACCGCAATTGGTAAAACCTTTACTACTGGTTTTCTGGCCAAAAATTGGAATGAGCAGGGCATTCGTACCATAACCCAAAAGCTGATCCAGACCGGAAATGTCGATATATCAGAAGATATCGAACAGCATCGTGCAATTATGGGTTGTGGATTGTTACCGGAAGACCAGCAAAAACTGACCATGCCGGAAATTTTTACGTATCCGGCTTCACCGCATCTTGCTGCGCAGCTGGATGGGCGAGCCATTAACTTTGAACAGATTCAGCAGGCCACCGAACAGCTGGCTGCGGCCTACGACTGTATTTTGCTGGAAGGTGCCGGTGGTCTAATGGTGCCCTTAACCGAAGAGTTCCTAACTATTGATTATATTCAGACACATAATTATCCGGTGATTCTGGTCACTTCAGGGCGTTTAGGCAGTATTAATCATACCTTGCTGAGTCTTGAGTTATTAAAACTCCGCGGGGTTCAATTATATGCCATTGCTTTTAATCATGCAGATAACTCCAAAGATCCCTTGATCGCTGAAGATACCATTGCTTATTTAAAACAGTATTTGCAGCGTGATTTTGCTGATACGACATGGGTTGATATTCCAGCTTTAAATTTAGCCCTGTCTTCTCATAAGTAAGTGATCCGCTTGCAGCGAGGCTGATGTGAATGCTTAAATATTGAGGTTGCGCCACTGTAAATTGAATCTGATAGCCATATTTGTTTAACACCATTTTCATCAAATATAAGTCTAGCCCATGCCCATTTTGCTAGGGAGATTTATGCCAGAAACGCTGTCCCAAGTATGCATATCTTCAACCTTTGATTATCATTATGAATGATCAGCACACATGCAGCATAGCAATTGAAATGGTGTTTGCCTGTGCCTGCAATAGAGCATTGTTAAGTAGGTTTTTAAAGACGGTATCTAGTTCAAAATCGGGTAAGGCAATTCGGGTCAGGCTCGGTCAGTCAATTGTTAAACTGGGTTCAATTTCCGGATAAAGCGACTGTAAATCGGCAATCACCTGAGTCAGGAGCCGTGCAATTTCAATACTGTACTAGATATCACTCAGTACTTGATCGGTAGAGGAAAGTGCTAGAAGCTGTTCCAGTAGCTGGGTACATCGGCGGATACCAAGGTGTACCTGCTGCAAGCTCTGTTGCAATTTGGGCGAGCTTGCCTGTTGTTCTGCCATCAGTTGTGCAAGCTGAATATGAGTTTTGATCGCGGTTAAAGGACTACGCAATTCATGGGCGGCGTATGAACTAAATACTTTTTCATTTTCCGGATTTTGATGCAGTTTATGTATTAAGTGCTTAGAGTTTTGGGCAAAGGACTGTACCTTGGAAGGCATTACTTTGGCATCTAAGGTTTTTAAATAGTGAGTAGCATCATTCACTGATAAATTTGGCTGACTTAAAAGGTTGAAACTTCATCTAAGGCTTTAAGCTCTCGACGAATAATCAAAACGATTAAGCCTATACATAGCAATAAAAACAAAATTATTGGTATTAATACCGATTATAAAATCTTTTTGAGCAATTATCCACGTAGGAACATCCGCTCTGCTTCCACCACTTGAATATCCCCACGACGTAACACATAACTGAGCCTCACCTTGTTGCTTTGTACTAAAGCCAACTACTTGGTGGCTTAAATCTTTCGGTGCACCTCGGGTTTTTGCTACCACATGCTGAACGACACTGACGTCAGAGCCAAATAAAGACACTTTATAGGCAATCAACTGCTCTTGATTGGTGGAATGAAGTTGTTGGGCTAGTACATTTTCATCCAAGTTTTGCATCGGCAGTTGTTGAGTCAATCGAGCGACCATTGGATGGCTGAATCAAACCAAATTGATATATTTCCTTGACTGAGTAAGGCTTTATTGTAGGTAGATCAACTGGTTGTACGATAGATCTTGGGTGCAGACCTCTTCATTTAGAAATTATATTCCCCAAGAAGCTTTCAGTGGTAGGTTTGTGCAACAAAGCCTCTTGCAAATAAAGGCTATCAAGGGATTTATACATTGTATCCAAATAGTTTATGGCCATTAAAAGCAAAAAAGCACTAAAAACCAGATCTCGAGCTAAAATTTTATAACCAAGAAATCAATAAAAGAAGAATTGGGATTGAACAGGTATTTGGAACTTTGAAAACCTTCAAAATCCTTGCCGAGCGATATCGCAACCCTGGCAAAAGACTAGGATTAAGATTTAATTTAATTGTGGGAATCTATAATTTTGAGCTGAGTAAAAAGTGAATTATGAAAGAAATCTAATATATAAAATTTTAAGAGATTATAAAAATTGGTCATACCAAAAAATAAATTAAATCTTTTATATTGTGTTTTTGGGCTAATATTACTAATATCGCCAATACAAAATGCACATTTTATCTCTTAAACACTAAATTGGTCATACCAATTTAGTGTTTAAGTACAATAAACTGTTCAATCTAGTAGTTAAGCATTTCAAGGAGTAGACAATGCTTCAACAGTGGCAACAAATTTATGATCCTATAGGCAATATCTGGATTTCGAGTGCTATTGCGCTAGTTCCAATTATTTTCTTTTTTTTAGCGTTAGCTATTTTTCGCATGAAGGGTAGTGTAGCCGCTACAATTACCGTTTTTTTAGCCTTTCTGGTCTCATTATTTTTATACAAAATGCCAATTGGAATGGCATTAGCATCAATGGTCTATGGATTCTTCTACGGCCTGTGGCCAATTGCATGGATTATTATCGGTGCAGTTTTTATATATAAGATTTCAGTAAAAACAGGACAGTTTGATGTTATTCGTTCGTCTATTCTGTCAATTACAGAAGATCAACGTCTGCAAATGCTATTAGTTGGGTTTGCTTTTGGTACGTTTTTAGAAGGTGCGGCAGGTTTTGGTGCGCCCGTCGCAATTACTGCGGCACTGTTGGTGGGACTCGGCTTTAAGCCTTTATATGCGGCTGGGCTATGCCTGATAGTTAATACTGCACCTGTTGCTTTTGGTGCAATGGGAATTCCGATCATTGTCGCTGGGCAGGTTTCAGGTGTTGACACCATGGAAATCAGTCAAATGGTTGGTCGTCAGTTACCCTTTATGGTGCCAATTGTATTGATCTGGATCATGGCAATCATGGATGGTTGGCGTGGGGTTAAAGAAACTTGGCCTGCTATTTTAGTTGCTAGCTTATCTTTTTCTTTAGCGCAATATCTAACATCAAATTTTGTTGGGCCTGAGTTACCCGATATCACTGCTGCAATTGCATCATTAATCAGTTTAACTATCTTGCTTAAGTATTGGAAACCAAAACATATTTTTCTTTTTGAGGACAAAAATATACAGGTAGATGAAACTATTATCAAGCAAGCTCGTAAACAATATAGTGTGGCACAGATAGCCAAAGCCTGGTCTCCATTTCTGATACTTACAGCAATGGTGACGATCTGGAGCATCAAACCTTTTAAAGATTTATTTGTTAAGGATGGCCCATTAAGTGATTTAGTAGTTTCAATTAAAGTGCCGTATTTGCATCAATTGATTCAAAAGCTACCACCTGTCGTGCCTGAAATTAAAGATTATGATGCGATTTATAAGTTTGATTGGTTATCAGCAACGGGTACGGCGATTATATTGGCGGCATTGATCACGATTATTTATTTAAACATGAAACCTAAAGAGGCAGTTTCGACATTCTTTGAAACCGTGAATGAACTAAAAACCCCAATTTATTCGATTGGTATGGTACTGGCTTTTGCGTTCATTGCAAACTATTCAGGTCTGTCAGCGACGCTTGCTTTAGCACTGGCACATACGGGTCAGGCTTTCACGTTCTTCTCACCATTCTTGGGTTGGGTTGGAGTGTTTCTTACAGGTTCAGATACTTCAGCTAACGCATTGTTTTCAGCGTTACAAGCAACTACAGCACAGCAAATCGGTGTGCCTGAAGTCTTGTTAGTTGCTGCCAATACCAGTGGTGGAGTAACAGGTAAGATGATTTCCCCTCAATCAATCGCGATTGCTTGTGCAGCAGTGGGTTTAGTTGGTAAAGAATCTGATTTATTTAGATTTACAGTAAAACACAGCATTATCTTTACGGTGATGATTGGTATTATTGTGACCTTACAAGCTTATGTTTTCCCGTGGATGATTCCGTAAACGGGTCAAGGAAAAAAATGAAAGTCTCCGACAAAGTGGTACAGCGTTTACGTCTATTGATTGAAAAAAATAATGTGCAAGTCGGAGAGCGATTGCCTGCTGAACGCCAACTCTGTGAACAGTTAGGTGTGTCTCGTAGCTCTTTACGTGAGGCGATTCAACAACTGATTACCGCAGGGATTATTCAGAGCAAAGCGGGTGCAGGCACCTATTTAAAGCAGTTGCCTGCACATTGGTCACAGTATCAAATCGTTGAGCCATTATCCGGTTTGATGGATCAGGATCCTGAATATCGTTTTGATGTACAAGAAGCTCGTATGGTGCTTGAAGGTGGTACAGCATGGTATGCCGCACAACGTGCCACACCCAGTGATTTGATCAATATTCGTCAATGTTTTGAGCAGATTAGCCATTTTCAGGCTTTAGGTGATGATGCCCACGCAGCAATAGCGGATGCGAATTTTCATCTGGCGATTGCAGAAGCATCCCACAATCTAGTGCTGATCCAAATGATGCGTAGTTTGTTTGATTTATTGCAAGACAACGTGATGTTAGGGCGACGTAAAGTTTACACCACACCACAACATTTTGAACAATTGCATGACCAGCATTTTGAGGTGATGGACGCAATTGAACGTCAAGACTCAGAGACTGCACGTAAGGCAGCTTGTGGGCATATTGAATTTGTTGTTCAACGCGTACGTATGATCGATGAAGAAGAAGCTCGTCGTCAACGTTCGAGTCGATTAAATAGGACATAAGTTATGATTATTTCTTCTGCAAATGACTATCGTGAAGCTGCGAAACGTCGTTTACCGCCATTTTTATTTGAATACATCGATGGTGGTGCCTATGCGGAATATACTTTAAAGCGTAATGTAGACGATTTATCAAAAATCGCTTTACGTCAACGTGTGTTAAATGACATGTCTGAGCTGAGCTTAGAAACGCAATTGTTTGGTGAAAATTTGGCGTTGCCAGTGGCATTGTCACCTGTAGGTCTAACGGGTATGTATGCGCGTCGTGGCGAAGTTCAAGCCGCGGTTGCCGCAGATAAAAAGGGCATTCCATTTACCTTATCAACAGTTTCAGTTTGTCCAATTGAAGAAGTGGCACCTGCGATTCAACGTCCGATGTGGTTTCAACTGTATGTACTACGTGACCGTGGTTTTATGAAAAATGCCTTGGAACGTGCTAAAGCCGCAGGCTGTTCTACCTTAGTATTCACAGTCGATATGCCTGTTCCAGGTGCGCGTTATCGTGATGCACATTCAGGAATGAGTGGTAAAAATGCTGCAATACGTCGTTATATGCAATCGTGTATGCACCCACACTGGGCTTGGAATGTCGGTTTATTGGGTCGTCCGCATGATTTGGGTAACATTTCGAAATATTTAGGTAAGCCGACAGGTCTGGAAGATTATATCGGTTGGCTGGGAAATAACTTTGACCCTTCAATTTCTTGGAAAGATCTTGAGTGGATTCGTGATTATTGGGAGGGTCCCATGGTTATTAAGGGGATTTTAGATCCTGAGGATGCCAAGGATGCAGTACGTTTCGGAGCAGATGGAATTGTGGTCTCCAATCACGGTGGTCGTCAGCTTGATGGTGTTTTGTCTTCTGCTCGTGCGCTTCCTTCAATCGCAAGTGCGGTCAAAGGTGACATCAAAATTTTAGCAGATTCAGGGATTCGTAACGGTCTTGATGTGGTACGTATGTTGGCTATGGGTGCAGATATTTGTATGCTTGGTCGTGCATTTGTATACGCACTTGGTGCTGCCGGCGGTTCTGGGGTAAGTAATTTACTAGATTTGATTGAGAAAGAAATGCGTGTGGCAATGACATTGACTGGTGCAAGAACCATTGCAGATATTACATCGGATTGCCTGGTCAAACTAGAGAAAGAGTAAGCGATTTAATTACTCACATTACTAAGGCTTTGCCAACTTTCCTTTGGAAAAAGAGATTCTTATCTAAATAATTTGGGTAAACAAAGCTTCCTTTTGAAAAAAACCAACCTTGGTAAGAGTCACCAACATAAAATACACTAAATAACATAATTGGTATGTTAGTAAACTCTATATATAACAGTTATATAGAGTTTTTATTTTGTGTGGTGTAATTTAATGTAGGGTGGGGTAATTTGATTTTTGGGCACTAATTTATTGTGATAATCAACAATAATAACCAACATACATATGCTTAATCTAAAGGTATTTTACTGACTGGTATAATTTTATGATGAGAGGGGTGTTGCCTGGGGCTACGGTTTCTGTTTTGCTTTTTGACGTAACACGTACAAATATAAGCTTTCTACTTTTTCACGTGCCTAGGGTGTGGTACGCAAGAATCGCAATGATGATTTAACACTTGGATCTATGCAAAAACATCTAACTTCAATTTTACGACTTAAACTGAACCGTACCGGGTTTGTCGGAGACCAAACTTTCTGAGATGAGACGCATTGCTTCGCAAGACGTAGCGAAGCGTAGTGATCCGATGAAAAACCTAAATATACCCCTGAAATCAGAGATAGAGCGGTTCAATTAGAACTAAACCCAACTATCGCAACACTGGGCTTTGGAGAATCTCGTCGTTTCTTAATTGCGTCGTAATAATGATTATCAAGATAAAATCAAAATATACAGATTTTTGTGTAAATCCTGAGTAGAATTCGACTTTTATTTTTTCTCCAGTAAAAAGGCATAGCTTTTCACTATGCTATTTTGCAAGGACGCTTTATGCTCGCGCTAGATATACAACATATTCGAATGAAACAACACGCCACTGATAAAGCACAAGCGTTGCAATGTCTAGTCGATATCTTGGTCGAAGACCAATTGGTTACCCCTGATTATATTCATGGGTTGACCGTGCGCGAACAACAAAGTGCAACGTATTTAGGGCAAGGAATTGCCATTCCGCATGGGACGCCTCAGTCTCGCCAATGTATTTTAAAAACTGGTATTCGTCTGGCACACTTTCCTGAAGGAGTTGTTTGGGACGGGGAAAATAAAATTTATTTAGCAGTGGTGATTGCTGCGAAATCAGATGAGCATTTGCAAGTCTTACAAATTTTGACGCGGGCTTTAATTAACGATGTCGCTGATCAAGTGAAACAGGCTCAATCTGCAGAGCAAATTATTGCATTATTACAAGCCCAACCCGCATCTTTGGCATTGCATGAAAATTTAATCGCCACTCAAGTTCCTGCACTAGATGTAGAGGATTTAATTTGGCAGGCAACACAGTTGCTGAAACAGCAAAAAATGGTGGAGTGTGGTTTTCTGTCGGGTTTAAACCTAAACAGCATGATTCATTTAGGGGAGGGGGTCTGGTCGATCACTTCAAACCAGCATGTTTTGAGCCCAGCTGTAAGTTTGGTAAAAGCGGAACAGGTTTTAAGCCATCAGCAGGAAATGCTCAAGACTTTGGTGTGTATTGCCAGTAATGAGCAACTGGATATGCAACGGTTTCAACGGTTAATGGATATTTTGTTTGATACTGAACAAGTCCATACCATTAACCAAGAACAAGATAGTCACCAGTTGGCGCAGTTAATTGGTGCTGAACTGATTCCTGATTGGCCATCTCGTCGTATTGTCTTAGCTAACGCTCATGGTCTACATGCGCGTCCCGCGACACACTTGGTCAATATGACCAAGAAATTTGCAGGGGATATTCTCGTTGCTGTAGATGAGGGGGCTTACGTTTCGGCAAAAAGTTTAACCAAATTATTAGCCATGGGATGTCGTCGTGGTCAAACTCTGACTTTTATTGCACAACCTGATACCGATGCTGTAGCAGGCTTAGAACAGATTATTGATGCAGTTAAACAGGGCTTAGGAGAAGAGGTTGAAGCTGTTGATCTTGTATCTCATCAGCACAGCAGTAGTGATCCAGTCGTAAATACTTTGGAATTAATGCCTTTTGAATCACATGGCAATACGGGTAGCTGCGGTATTGCGGCATCAACTGGCCTTGCTTTTGGTCCTGCACATGTGGTGAAGCCACATGAATTTAGTTATGAACGTCGCGGACAGAGTTTTAAAGCTGAGAATGAAAAGCTTGAAATTGCGCTTCATCAGGTGAAAAATAGCTTACGTCAATTCATTGCACATACTGAATCTACTGCCATTAAGCAGATCTTCATGGCACATTTGGAAATGCTGGATGATCCAGACCTCCTCCAAAGTGTACAACGCGGTTTAAAACAGGGGTTGTCTGCTGCTGCAGCTTGGCATGATCATATTGAAGTGGCTGCTACCGCACAGGCTGCACTTAGCGATCGTTTACTTGCAGAGCGTGCGGCTGATTTAAGGGATATTGGTGAGCGAGTTTTGGCTGTTTTGTGCGGTGTGGCCGATGTCACAGAACCCGAGCAACCTTATATCTTAATTATGCATGATGTTGGCCCGAGTGATGTAGCGCGTCTGAATAAAGATCGTGTTGCAGGCATTTTGACCGCGGTTGGTGGAGCGAGTGCCCATAGTGCTATTGTGGCACGTGCTCTGGCTATTCCAGCAGTCGTAGGTGCGGGTGTAGCTGTTTTAAATATTGAGAACCATGCCACAGTACTAATTAATGGGGATACTGGTGAGTATGTGGTCTCACCCGAGCAAAGTCAGATTGATCATGCCATTGCAGAGCGCCAACGCCAGCGTGAGTTGCGAGAACAAGCGGAACAGCATTGTTTAGAACCTGCCATGACACTGGATCAACATCAAGTTGAAATCGCAGCCAATATTGGCAAAGTGGGCGCTACGATACAGGCTGTGGCCGATGGGGCAGAAGCAATTGGTTTGCTACGCACAGAATTGGTCTTTATGTCACACAGCAGTGCGCCTGATGAGGCTACACAAGAAGCCGATTATCGGGTGGTGTTAGATGCTTTGGCGGGTCGTCCATTGGTGGTACGTACACTTGATGTGGGCGGGGACAAACCTTTGCCGTATTTGCCTATTGAAAAGGAAGAAAATCCATTCTTGGGCTTACGTGGTATTCGTCTGACTTTACGTAAGCCAGAGTTGTTACGTCAGCAATTGGTTGCTTTACTTAAAGCAGCGGATAATCGCCCGTTAAGAATTATGTTTCCGATGATTGGGCGGGTTGAGGAATGGCGAGCAGCAAAAGCAATTTTGGATGAGGTTCGCATACAGCATCCATGTGAAAACTTACAAGTCGGTATTATGATTGAGGTTCCTGCGGCAGCATTATTGGCTCCAATTCTTGCTCAAGAAGTTGATTTTTTTAGTATTGGAACCAATGACTTGACTCAATATACTCTGGCGATTGACCGTGGTCATCCACTGTTGTCTGCTGAAGCTGATGGCTTACATCCGAGTATTTTGCTATTGATTGATCAAACTGTTCGGGCAGCACATCAGCATGGTAAATGGGTGGGCATTTGTGGTGAATTGGCTGCTGATCCAAAAGCTGTGCCTGTATTGATAGGCTTGGGCGTGGATGAGTTGAGTATGTCGAGTACCAGTATTCCATTGGTGAAGGCGCAAATTCGTGGTTTGAACTATATAAATTGCCAACAGGTCGCACAGCAAGCCTTAAGTTGTGACAGTGCGTCTGCCGTACGTGCATTGGTGGAGTAATTACCGAATGGCTAAGATATTAAGCATTACTCTGAATCCTGCAATTGACCTCACCGTGCAATTGGATCAACTAAAAGTTGGCGAGGTCAATCGTCAGTTAACAGCCCAAAGCCATGCAGCAGGTAAGGGCTTAAACGTGGCACAGGTCCTTAAGGATTTGGGACATGAACTGATTGTGAGTGGCTTTTTGGGGCAAGAAAACCGTCAAATTTTTGACCATCATATCCAGCAAGAGCAATTTGATAACCAATTTATTTATGTTGCAGGTCAAACACGACAAAACATTAAAGTTGCAGAAGCTTCTGGTCAGATGACTGACATCAATGGCAAGGGCTTTTTTGTAGATACCTCAGCAAAACAACAACTATGTGAACGTCTATCTCAACTGATTTTAGAGGTTGATGTGATTGTGATTGCTGGCAGTTTGCCACAAGGTTTTTCTGCAGAAGAGCTTTCGACACTGATTCTATGGTTACAGTCTGCGGGTAAAAAAGTCGCAGTAGATACCAGTGGTGTTGCGTTGAAAGCAGCAATTGCTGCCCATCCTTGGTTGATTAAGCCTAATACAGATGAGTTGACAGAAACCTACCATTTGCCAGCAGAAACGTTTGCAGAACAGCAGCATCTTTTTGCCCGTTTAAATAGTCAGATCGAACATATTGTGGTCTCGATGGGTGAAAACGGGGTGAACTGGCTTCACCGCACGCAAACCCTGCATGCTACTGCACCGAAGGTCACCGTCCAAAGTACGGTGGGTGCGGGAGATTCCTTGCTGGCAGGTATGATTCATGGCTTGTTGAGTTCAACTTCCCCAGAAGAAACATTGAAAACAGCAACCGCAATTGCGAGCAATGCTGTGACCCAAATTGGGTTTGCCCTTCCAGACTTTGCTGTTATTGAAGATTTGAAATCGCAAATCTCAGTCCAATCATTGAGTTAATACGATGCAAGAGATAAAACATATTTTATTTGTGCCACATAGTCCCGAGCAGCCGATTAATGCAGTGATTTTGGCCAAAAAACTGTCCAAAGCAGCAACAGCACTTGGTATTTCCAATGATGTGGCGACATCAGTTGAGCATCTCGATTTATCAAATGTTATTGATACGGTTGTTTTTGTTGGACAGAAGTCGGCAGATGCGACTCAACTGCGTGACAAGGTTGTGAAAGTCATTGGTTTGAATAACGCGCAACACGATGCGATCATGCTTTTGCAACAAGTTCTTGAGCATTCAGATGCTTTAGATGAAACTATTGCAGCCAATGTAGGGGTTACACGCTTTGTCGCCATTACAGCATGTCCAACTGGTGTTGCGCATACGTTTATGGCGGCCGAAGCCTTACAACAAGGTGCAGTAAAGCACGGTTATCAGATTGATGTTGAAACCCAAGGATCGGTTGGGGCTAAAAATGTTTTATCGGCAGAAAGTATTGCCAAAGCAGATGTGGTGATCTTAGCAACGGATATTGAGGTCAATACAGATCGCTTTGTAGGCAAACGCGTATATCGCTGCAGTACAGGATTTGCCCTTAAGCAAACGGATAAGACTTTTGCAAACGCAATTGCTGAAGCCAAAGTGCTTGAAACGGGTAAGCAAACAGCCACTAAGACAGAAAATGAAAACAAAGAAAAAACTGGAATTTATAAACACCTTTTAACAGGGGTGTCTTTCATGCTGCCGATGGTGGTGGCGGGCGGTTTGATCATTGCCATCTCGTTTATGTTTGGCCTCAATCCTGTTGAAGGAAGCTTTGCCGCATCCTTAAAGCAAATAGGTGCTGCAGCATTTACTCTTATGGTACCTATGCTGGCAGGTTACATTGCTTATTCTATTGCGGATCGTCCGGGTTTAACTCCAGGTTTGATTGGCGGTTTACTTGCAACACAATTAGAGGCAGGCTTTCTCGGTGGATTAGTTGCAGGTTTTATTGCAGGTTATATTGCGTTGTTTTTATCGAAACAGCTTAAACTCCCAAGTAGCCTAGAAGCATTAAAACCAATTTTGATTATTCCACTATTGGCCAGTTTAGCTGTTGGTTTAATCATGATTTATGTGGTTGGACAGCCTGTTGCACAATTGTTTGAATTACTCACACACTTCCTTGCCAATATGGGGACGACCAATGCCATGATCATGGGGATTATCCTTGGGAGTATGATGTGTATTGATGTTGGGGGGCCAATAAATAAAGCGGCTTATGCCTTTACGGTGGGCTTACTTACGTCACAAACATACGGACCGATGGCGATTACCATGGCTGCGGGTATGGTACCGCCATTGGGTATGGCAATTGCAACTTTTCTGGCAAAGCATAAATTTGCCAAACCTGAGCAAGATGCAGGGAAGGCTGCTGTAGTTCTGGGCCTATGTTTCATCTCGGAAGGGGCTATTCCGTTTGCTGCCAAAGACCCGATTCGAGTGCTTCCATGCGCGATCGCAGGTGGTGCTGTAACTGGGGCTTTGGTTGCATTATTTAAATGTGAACTAGTCACTCCTCATGGCGGTGTAATGGTACTGATCATTCCGAATGCGATGAATTATCCATTAAAATATTTATTGGCGATTGCGATTGGAAGTGTGGTGACTGGTGTAGCTTATGCCGTGATAAAACAACGGTTAGAATAAGCCCTTCATAGAAGCTTTGTGAAAGCTATTTAGTGCAATAAATGAATATTTGCTCAATCCTATTTTGGACCAGTTGGAGAGTCTCTGCTTGAATTTGTCCAGGTAATAGGTCATGAGCGATATTGCTGAATCGGATTGCAACCTTACAAATCGAGCCAATAATTTCATCGACTTCTTGGACACAAAGTTCCGCTTCCTGAGTACCAAGTTTCACAAGAGCTTGTCGAGGAATATCCAGTGCCTTACCCATGATATCCATTTGATGATATCCCCCTGGTCCTTCACAGAAAGTAACATCATAGGCAGGGGCGAGTTTCCATTGCCCATTTTGGGACATCAGAAATGAAAAGTTTTTGCAATGATCATCTCGATTATTGAATACTACATTGAAAACAGCGTAAGCGTCCGCTGAACCCCATCGCTATTTTTTAATTTGAGTTGGGTTTCCAGCGGTGTGGCAGTAATTCTTCAATCTGGGTCACTTTATGTGTCGGCAACCTTTTCAGCACATCACTTAAATAGGCATACGGATCTAGCCCATTCAGCTTTGCTGATTGAATCAGGGTCATGACATTCGCAGCTCGCTGACCACTGCGTAGCGAGCCAGCAAACAACCAGTCCTTGCGTCCCAATGCCCAGGGACGCATTTGATTTTCGACCCAATTGTTGCAAATCGGTAGATTGCCATCATCCAAATAGCGACTTAAAGCTGGCCAACGCTTCAGAGTGTAATTGATCGCCTTGGCGATTGGAGAACTCGACGGCACCGTCAGATAATGTTGGTTGAGCCATTCATATAGTTGTTGCATCACCGATTGGCTATGTTGTTGCCGGTATTCGCGACGGTGTTGCGCTGTACCATCGGTCTTTTTCCTGAGTTCTGCTTCTATGGCATACAGTTTCTGAATCATCACTAATGCTTGTTCAGCGACCTGACTTTTCCCGGTCACATGCAGTTCATGGAATTTAAGATGTGCATGGGCCATGCAGCCCACCTCAATGATCTGGCCTGATTTAAAGCGTGCTTTATAACCACCATAATCATCACAGACCAGATGGCCTTGCCAGTCTTTCAGGAACTCTTCAGCATGCTTATCCTGAAAGTCATAGATCACCGCCTGAAGTAGATTGTACTGTGTGGTGGCATAGGCCCAGACATAACCTTTCTTCGGTTTTTTCTCATTCTCACCCATCTGCATGATGGTGACCGGTGTTTCATTGGCATGCAGCACCTGTTGCTGCAGTACAAGCTGTCACAGCTGCATTGCGTTGAGGCAGGTTCGTGCTCAATACGCAGAGTGAGTAGATGATCAGGTAGCGGTCGACGTTTAGGTTTGTTGGCTGGGGCTTTCTGTGTCGCTGCATCGGTTTTAGCTGCATTCAGCCGTTCCAGTTCCAGATCAACCGCGGCAATATCTTCTTCAACCGCTTCATCCCAGAGGTGGATTTGTTTGGCCGTTAAGTATTCATTCTTCTGGGCGAACTTATGCCGTTTAAACTGCAAAAGTTCATGCTCGTATTTTTGATTGAGATTAGAGAGAGATTTAACTTTAGAATCTAATTGCTGATTTGATTGTTCCAGTTGTTGTTTTGATTATGCTAAAGACTGATGCTGCAGCGCCAACTGTCGGATAAATTCCAGCAGGTGTTCATGGGTCAGTTGGTTTAAATCAGGCAGCATTTTCATGACTGCAGTATGGTTGAGATCATGTTTGGAGAATAGCAGAATGGATGAGTTCGATTAAGAGCATTGTTACCACTTGCTGCAGACCGATTCTTTGCCAAGTTAAACCGTGGATCAGTGCTTGTAACTGCTCCGGGCTGAGGGTCACGGTTTCACCTTGGTGAACTTTAGCCCAGTGGAATTTTCCCTGTTCCAGCCGCCGGGCATACAGCCAGATGCCCAGTCCATCATGCACCAGCACTTTCATGCGACGGCCACGCTTATTACAGAACAGATAAGCACAATGCGGTTTGATATAGCCAAAGGCTCTCAGCACCTGAGCCATGACAGTATCCATACCTGTTCGCATATCCAGAGGTTGGGTAGAAAGCCAGATTTCATCAATGCGGATCATTTGATCAAGCCCTGAAGTAAAAGCAGCAACTCCTTGGCCGATTCCACTGGCCATTCTATTTCGATCACCTGATCTCTTGCGGAGCATTGTTTCTGATGCAGTGGAATTCTGATATGAGCGACAGCATTCTTTTCCGGTGCAGGTGACGGCGGTGCTTCTTGTTTGACTGGTGTCGGGTGAAGAATGACGGGAAGAAAGTCGGTCTGTGGAATGGAGGGGGTTGTGAATGATGGAACCATTGATCTGGACTGACGAATCCATTTATGTAATAGATTGGCATTGATCTGATGTTGCATTGTGACCTTAGCCACTGATGTATCTGGCTGCAGGCAAAGCTCGACCAAGTGCTGTTTAAAATCAGTTGCGAAGATTCTGCGGGCTCTTTCTGTCGTTTGTTCAGTGTCTATAAAAGTGTCTAAGGCCATAAACATAATGTCCATTTAATAAATAATGGGCACTATTGGGATATTGAGAAAATAAGAAAAGTGGGGTTCAGCGGATGCTTACCGAAAAAGAGATCTACACAGACCTCTTTTTTATTTGGGCTTAATACGTGAAATTATTGATAAGTGTCATCTTCATTCAGAATTTGCCCTGTGTGCTTTGGTGTAATTAAAGGTGCAGTCGGACGCGGTCCTGTGTATTGCAAGCCGATACCCGCATAGACATCATCTGCTGCAACTTCGGTTTCAAAACGTTCTTTGTCTCGTTCTCGGATTTCTTGGCTAATTTCTTCAACATCACTCTGGTCAACACCCAATTCTTCTAAAATCGCACCGCCAAATAGCATTGCCGACTCGAAGGTTTCTCGAATCATGTAATCCACATTTTGTTTTGCTAAATGCAGCGCATGCTCACGGTCATAAGAGCGAACCAGTAACTTGGTTAAAGGAAATTCATGTTGCACCAACTCTACAATCTTATTCGTCGTTTCTTTGTGGTCTACGCAAACAACAATTGCCTCAGCCGTATCTGCTCCCGAGGCATGTAAAATATCTAAACGAGAACCATCGCCATAGTAAATTTTAAATCCAAATCTTTCAGCGTTTTGAATCATGTCGATATCATTATCAATGATGGTCACATCAATCCCTCGAGCAAGCAGTAATTGACTGGAGACTTGTCCAAAACGACCGAAACCAATCATCAATACTTTTCCAGAAAGTCCTTCGGCAATACGGATATTTTCTAAAGAAGTTTGTTCTGTAGTTTGGGTAAAAGGTTTAAATAGAATGCCTATAATCGGGGTCAAAATCATCGACAAGACTACAATCGCAGTCAGGTTTGAGCTTTCAACAGCACTAATGATTTGAGCACTCATGGCGGCAGCAAAGAGTACAAAAGCAAACTCGCCCCCTTGAGCCATCAGTAATGCGCGATCGAGTGCTTCGGAGTGTGAACTTTTGGTCATGCGTGCAATTAGGTAAATCATGGATGCTTTGACAAACATCAGCACAAGAACAGCACTTAAGATTAACCCCCAGTTATTTTTTACGACGTTAAGGTCTAATGACATGCCTACGCCTAGAAAAAATAATCCGAGCAATATGCCACGAAACGGTTCAATATCTGCTTCAATCTGATGGCGAAAAGTGGATTCTGAGAGTAATACCCCTGCAAGGAATGCCCCCATTGCCATCGATAAGCCAGTGACTTGCATCAGTAATGCTGCGCCGAGCACGACTAAGAGTGCTGCTGCAGTCATGACTTCACGGGCTTTGGCTGCGGCTAATAAGCGAAATAAAGGATTAAGCAACCAATAGCCTGCAGCGATTAAACCTGCAATTGAAATTAAACCAATTCCGATGCTCTGCAAACGCGTAGAAGTACTTTCAACAACATGATTCGGTGCGATAAAAGCGACAATTGCCAATAAAGGGACAATCAATAAATCTTCAAACAGCAGGATCGAGATAATTTTTTGTCCTCGTGGTTGAGCAATGTCTCCACGATCTCCCAAAAGTTGCATCACAATTGCAGTCGAGGTGAGTACAAAGCCTGCAGCACATACAAAACTCACTTGCCAAGAATAGCCATAGATCAAGCCTACCGCCGTTAACCCCAATGAACAGGCACTAATTTGTAATGCGCCTAATCCAAAAATTTCTTTTCTTAAACTCCATAAATACAATGGACGCATTTCTAGTCCAATCACAAACAGATACATCACAATACCAAGCTCAGCGATATGCAAAATAGACGCAGAATCGTAGAAAAATGCCAGTCCAAATGGACCAATAATTAATCCTGCAATTAAATATCCCAATACCGAGCTTAATCCTAGGCGCTTGATTAAGGGGACTGCGATCACTGCAGCCGTGAGCAATATGACAGGGGATAGAAGGCTGATAGATGTGGCTTCTGCACTCATATATTTCTCAGATTTTGTATGGGGTCTGTTGACATTTCAAGTATAGAATTTACCCGATAAAGGGAGCCAAATATATATACAGGCTTCAAGCTAATGCAACTGCATCCTCATAGCTACTCAGTAGCTTATCATATGGTGTTGCTATTCCTCTGAACTGCTTTAACCTATAAATGCGTTCTCAACTAAGTATCTAATTTTATATAAATACGCCAATCTCAACTTAAAATAAGATTTTCGAATTGAATTGGTGAATGACCAAGCTTTTTATTTAGCACCACACAAATTGTATGCGACAGAATTTTACGAGTTATGCGGTGGGTTAAATGCCATAGATCTTTTGCCCTCACTTTCTGAATGTGAAAGCGATCTGTTAATTGACCAATCACTGTTTCAATCTTTCTTCGGGCTTTCATCATTATTTGCATTGTCTCTTTAGGTCTGAAATCTATCATGTTTTTTCTAAAGGGTGTTTGTAAATCAATACCCTGATATTCATAATATCGTTTCAATTCTGGTTTTAAATAGCCCTTATCTGCTCCCAGTAAACCGTAAATATCATTCGTGATTTCAGGTGCAACATCTCGCTCATCACAATGAGCAGGTGCAAAGGTATAACCCGTAATCATGCCTGAAAGATTAATGACGATATGAGCTTTGAAACCATCAAGTTTTTATGCTTTCTAGCTCTGGTATAACTACAGACAGGGAGTGGGAAGCCATCAATAAAGTGAATGTTATCTGAACCATAACGCTGAATGAGCTGTGCCATAATGGATTGACTGACATGCCACAGGTTTGCACAATGTTTACAGAAATTGGGATAAGATCCTAATTTTGGAAACCATTCTAACCAATTGTTTTTGAAATACATCCAAATATTTTTGTCTGTATCTAAACCAAGAAATTCACTTACTATTTGCATAGTGATGATTTCTACATCAGTAACAGCAGGCGGAAAACCACGAGTTCTCAGAGGCTGAATAACAACAATGGGATAAAGCTGTTCTATGATTACATAGACAAAAATGATAAATTCTTCAATGGACATAACTTTGCTTTAATTTCTTGGTGGAAACTAAAATAGGGTTATGTCCTTTTTATTTCAATCACTTAAAAAGTTGAAATTGGGGTTTAATATATTGAAATATATTAATTATTTTTTTATGCTATCCAATCCATCACCAAACACCTGTGAGTCACTGACATTATTGGTTGTGAGCTGAGCTGCAAGTTTTTGCAGTGTTTCAGCATCTATTATACCTATGTGAAGTTTACGCTATTGTCATCGATATTCAGACTGATGTTTTTTACGTTTTCATTCACCTTCTCCTAAAAACCTCAAGCCAGTAGGGTCAATGAGTAGATGGAGACTATCGCGACTTTTTTGATAGCTAAGAAGCCTCCAGTGGTAAGTTTGTGCAACAGAGCCTTATTTAACTAAAAATTTTCTATTTAACTTATGTTTACCTAAAATCTAGTCTATAAATTATTTTTACAATATATTTATTAATTTCAATATTTTGAAGAAAAATAATAGAAATTTATAAAAAATTAGTTCATGAACTTATAGGATTTTTAAAAGCATTTATATGAATGACTAAGTACTGTGAAAAAAGAGAACTAGATGACGTTTAGATAAAATTTTCAATCAAATAATCTTATTGTTGTTATTTCTAGTCACATAGTCTATTTTTATTATATGAATTATTCTTCCTCACCCAAAAGACCACGTGGTCGACCAACCAAACACGGTTGTAACTATGCAGACACTAAAGAAGTTTTAATCCACCGAGGTATCGAGTTACTGACTGAACGTGGAATGAATGCTATGAGCTTGGACGATCTCATGAAATCAGTCCAAGTTCCTAAAGGGTCTTTCTACCATTATTTTGTAAATAAAGAGGCTTTTATTTTAGAAGTCTTAGATGCTTATGAACTTTATTTTGTGAAGCGATTGAATAAGTTTTTAAGTCAAACTGATCTTTCCCCACTAGAAAAGCTGCAAAATTTTGTAAAAGATGCGGGTGAAAAAATGCAAAAATATGATTTTAAACGAGGTTGTATTTTAGGTAACTTAGGACAAGAAGTGTCGTATTTGCCACAAGAAATCATTGCCCGAATCGAAAGTATTTTTAAGGTATGGGAGAAATTAGTTTCTGATTGCCTACATCAGTCAAATTCACAATATAGCCTAGCTGATTGCGATGAAGCTGCTTATCAGTTTTGGATTGGGTGGGAAGGTGCAGTTCTAAGAGCACGTTTGGTCAAATCAACAAGTCCCTTAGATGCATTTTATCGCTTGTTTACTTTAGCTGTAAAACAACAAATCACGTAAAAAGTTAATTAAAAAATAAATGCAGACGTCTGTATTTATTTTTTAATTAATTCTAGACAAGCAGTCTAATTAAATGGAGAGGAAGTTCTATGTACAAAGGTATTGTAATTACTAAAGATGAAGCAGGTTACACATCACAAATTACTGAGATTGCATCAAAGCCTTTACAAGAAGGAGAGGTTAGAGTCGAAGTCAAATATTCAACACTCAATTATAAAGATGCTTTAGCCATTACTGGGCGTTCACCAGTGGTGCGTAGTTTTCCTTTGACCCCAGGCATCGATTTTTCGGGTGTTGTGATTGAATCAAAACATCCAGCATGGAAAGAAAGAGATGAAGTTCTACTGAATGGTTGGGGAGTGGGTGAGAAGTATTTTGGAGGGCTAGCCGAGCAAGTCACTGTTTCTGGTGATTGGCTCATACAAAAACCTTCTGCTTTTTCTTTTAAAGATACGATGGTTATTGGTACAGCAGGTTATACCGCAATGTTGTGTGTCATGGCTTTACAAAAACATGGTATTAAACCAAGTGATGGAAAAATTTTAGTGACAGGTGCAAATGGTGGAGTAGGTAGTATTGCCATTATTATTTTGAATCATCTTGGTTATGAGATTACAGCTTCAACTGGTCGACCTCAAGAGTCAGAATATTTAACCTATCTAGGTGCGAGTGAAATTATTGATCGTATTGAATTATCTTCCCCAGGAAAGCCATTAAACAAAGAAGTTTGGGCTGGCGTGATTGATACTGTTGGTAGCCATACTTTAGCGAATGCATGTGCTAGTACAAAATATCGTGGTGCAGTTGCTGCGTGTGGTTTGGCAGGCGGAATGGATTTTCCAGCAACAGTTGCTCCATTTATTCTAAGAGGGATTACCTTATATGGAATTGATAGCGTGATGGCACCAATCGAATTAAGAAAAGAAGCATGGGAACGTTTAGCTACAGAATTAGATCAAACAAAATTAGAAACAGTAACGACTGAAATTCAGTTAACAGATGCTTTAAATATTTCAAATGAAATTTTAGATGGAAAAATTCGAGGTAGAGTTGTTGTACAGATATAGTTCAACAAAATGAGTTGTGGGACTGTTCTAAATTTTGTGTAAGTACTTAATTTTCATTTATCCTACTGAGGATAATAAAAAGAGGTACTTCACATGGATGAAGCTACAATCAAAAGTATGGCAGCTGAATTAGCTAAAGGTTTAAAAACTCCTGAAGATTTAAACCAAATGACAGCCATATTTAAATGTATTAGTTTAGCAATGAATTGTTTTACGATTCAGTTCGATGATCGATTAAAAGATCATTTATAAAAAATGGGACTTACACAAAATAATTTACAGGCTCGTAGAAACATGAAAATACATTCTTTTGGTGAACACAATAACATTACTTTATCTAATAATTGTATTGAAGTTCGAGGTGCACGTGAGCATAACCTTAAGGATGTAGATGTTTCTATCCCAAGAAATGCACTTGTTGTTTTCTCAGGTGTATCGGGTTCAGGAAAATCATCACTTGCTTTTGGAACTATTTTTGCTGAAGCACAAAGAAGATATTTCGAATCTGTTGCACCTTATGCAAGACGCTTAATAGATCAGGTCGGAGTACCAGATGTTGATGCTATTGATGGTCTACCACCAGCAGTAGCATTGCAACAACAACGTGGTGCAAGTAATACCCGTTCTTCTGTTGGAAGTGTAACAACTTTATCAAGTCTCGTGCGAATGATTTATTCGCGTGCTGGTGCATATCCTGCCGATCAGCCAATGTTATATGCCGAGGACTTTTCACCGAACACTCCTCAAGGTGCTTGTCCTACCTGTCATGGTTTAGGTCACATTTATGAAGTTACAGAATCGACAATGGTTCCTGACCCAACACTCAGTATTCGTGAGAGAGCTATCGCATCATGGCCACCTGCTTGGCACGGGCAAAACTTACGCGATATCCTAGTAACCCTAGGGTATGATGTTGATCGACCATGGAAAGATTTACCGCAATCGGATAGAGACTGGATTTTATTTACTGAAGAAACCCCAACAGTTCCTGTCTATGCTGGTTTAAGCCCCGCTGAGACTCAATCTGCACTTAAACGTAAACTAGAACCCAGCTATATGGGCACTTTCACTGGTGCTCGTCGCTATGTCCTTCATACTTTTGCTAATACCCAAAGTACGTTGATGAAAAAACGTGTTTCACGTTTTATGGAAGGAAAAATATGCCCTTCCTGTCATGGTAAACGCCTTAAACCAGAAGCCTTATCTATTACCTTTGCTGGAGTAGATATTGGTGAGTTTATGCAACTTTCTTTGGATAAGTTAACTTGCCTGCTTGAGCCCATTGTTCTTGGCAATTTCGACGCTCATGATGCTGGAGAAAAGACTAATAATAAAGTAACCCAACTTGATAGATCTGAACGAGCAACAACAGGTAGAGCAGTGCATTCTGTATCTCCAGATGTAAGACGTACGTCAGCACTTTCAGATGAAAAGAAAATTGCTGCCCAGCGTTTAGCAAATGGTGTGGTGGGGCGTTTAAATCAATTACGCCAGTTAGGTCTTGGTTATCTAACATTAGATAGAGCCACACCGACTCTTTCAGCGGGAGAGTTACAACGTTTGCGTTTAGCAACACAATTAAGTTCTATGCTATTTGGTGTAGTTTATGTACTGGATGAACCGTCTGCTGGATTACATCCTTCAGATAGTCAGTCATTATATGATTCTCTCGATAAATTAAGAGACGCTGGAAACTCCGTATTTGTTGTAGAGCATGATTTAGAGCTCATGCGTCGTGCTCAATGGTTAGTGGATGTTGGACCAGATGCAGGAGAGCAAGGTGGTAATATTTTATATAGTGGAGTACCTCAGGGTTTAAGTGAGATTTCAGCTTCACGTACTGCAAGTTATTTATTTAATAAAATCCCAGTTACTCAAAGTTATGGACGTACACCCTCTGGTTGGCTTGAACTTAACAATATTTACCGACATAACCTGCATAATATTGATGCTCGTATACCTCTTGGTGTACTTACAGCAGTTACAGGTATTTCAGGTTCAGGTAAATCTAGTCTCGTTTCTCAAGCTTTACCCGAGTTAGTACTTTCATATTTAGGCAATGAGTCTGAAACTGAAAACAATAATGAAAATAATCCTTTAAATGAAGGAATGTTGGTTAACGAGGTTACACAGGGTTCTCTGGCTGGTGATGTGGAGGCTATACAGCGTCTGGTACAGGTTGATCAAAAACCAATTGGCCGTACTCCACGTTCTAATCTGGCAACTTATACGGGTTTATTTGATCATGTTAGAAAGTTATTTGCTGGGACTCCTGAAGCTCGCCAAGCTCATTATGATGCTGGACGTTTTTCGTTTAATGTGGCTAAAGGGCGATGTGAAACTTGTGAAGGTGAAGGCTTTGTCAGTGTAGAGTTATTGTTTATGCCAAGTGTATATGCCCCTTGTCCGACATGTCATGGTGCTCGATATAATGATGACACTCTGAAAATTCGCTGGAATGGACGTAATATTGCTGAAGTATTAGGAATGACCGTCAATGAAGCACGTGATTTTTTTGATGGAGAGGTCTCGATTGCTCGTTCACTACAATTATTAAAGGAAATTGGCCTTGGTTATTTACGTTTAGGGCAACCAGCGACTGAACTATCTGGTGGAGAAGCGCAACGTATTAAATTGGCGACCGAGCTGCAACGCAATCAGCGTGGAAATACACTGTATATACTTGATGAGCCAACTACAGGTTTGCATCCATCAGATGTAGATCGATTGTTAGTTCAATTGCAGCGATTAGTCGATGCGGGTAATACCGTGGTTATGATTGAGCATGATATGCGTGCCGTTGCACAAGCAGATTGGGTGATTGATGTGGGACCAGGTGCTGGAAATGCTGGTGGGAATATTGTTGTGGCAGGAACACCAAAACAAATAACAGAAAATCAAGATAGCCGTACTGCTCCATATTTAGTTAATGAGTTAGTGAGTCGTGATACTAAACGTTGATATTGCGAGTGGGTAGAATAAAACCTTAAATTAAAAGCCTGTAAAATCAATCAGATATTTTTTGTTTTAGGTGGTGTGTGAGCATGAAATCTAAAAGTTTTTTCAACTAAGGGCTTTGTTGCACAAACGGTAATCCTCCCATTAATAACCGAAGTTAAAAGTAGAGGTTAAGCAGCCATTAGAGGTGGCCTTCCTTTGTTTGCTTGGTGTGGTCTTTCATGGTTGTAATGCCACAGCCAGTTTGTTGCATAATCTTGTACTTCATCCAAAGTATCAAATAAATGTTTGCTCAGCCAACTATAACGTATAGTCCGATTATAGCGTTCAATATACGCATTCTGCTGTGGTTTACCTGGTTGAATATATTCAATACGAATACCTTGTTCAGTTGCCCAGCGTACAAATTCGTGACTGATAAACTCCGGGCCATTGTCACACCGAATAACTAACAGTTTTTCTCGCCATTCCAATAACTGATTCAATGTGTGAATAACCCTGATCGTGGGTAATGAGAATCCTGCTTCAATAGTCAAACCTTCTCGACGGTAATCATCAATCACATTCAACAATCGGAACTTACGACTATCGATCAGCTGGTCATGCATAAAATCCAGTGACCAGACCTGATTTGCCCGGATCGGCTCTTTCAGTGGTTCTGGTGCATGCCGTTTTAGTCTTCTTCTCGGTTTAATGCGCAGATTCAGTGCTAACTCACAGTAAATGCGATAAACACGCTTATGATTCCAAACATGGTTTTCAACATGACGTAGATAAGAGAAACACAGACCAAAACCCCAATCTGTATTTTCTTCAGTGAGCTCAATGAGCTGTTCTGCAATTAATGTATTGTCATCGTTTAACTTGGATTGATAACGGTAGCAGGTTTCACTGATACTAAATCCTCGGCAAGCCAAACGAATGCTAATCGCATAGTGGGCAACTGCCTGTTGTGCCATCTTACGTCGGCAAGATGGCCTCACCACTTTTTTGCCATCGCTTCCTGAATGATCTCTGCCTTTAAGCGTTCTTCAGCATACATCTTTTTAAGTCTGGTATTTTCTGCTTCCAGTTCTTTGAGTTTTGCCATTAATGATGTATCCATACCGCCATATTTGGCACGCCATTTATAGAAGGTCGCATTACTCATACCGTGTTCACGACAAAGGGCGGCTACAGGTGTGCCAGACTCCGCCTGTTTCAAAATGAACATGATCTGACTGTCAGTAAATTTAGATGTTTTCATGCAGAATCTCCTGCCTATACTTTAAGAGAAAATTCTACTTTTAGGTCCTATTGTTTTTAGGAGGGATTACTGGGTACAAACATGGACATGATGAATCCAGATCAAACAAAAGAATAATTTGATTTTCGTTTGAAACTTTCTTTTCCAAATGAATTGTTTTTAAAGCAAACATAGTAAAGTTTATGAAGTATTCTTGAGGTCAACATATTATATTTTACAAATGAAATTGAAATTATTTAAGTTATTGAATTTTCGTTTAATAAAAGAAGATATGAAGTTATTATCAGGTATAAGTCATTTAACATAATCAATATTATACGAAATCAGTGTTGTAAGCCCAAAATAGAAATGTCCGCTTTTAGAATGTGCACTTTTGCAATTTCCTTAGCGGACGGTTTGATATGTTGGTGTCTATGTCGGATAAAGAACTTAAACGATTGTCGGTTTTGCAGGAAATCTGCGATCAACGCATAACTCAATCCCAGGCTGCTCAGCTACTTCTACTTCATATTTCAGAATGTCAGGTCAGACGCTTACTGCAGAAATACAAAGTTCAAGGTCCAGCTGCATTATAGCCCATACGGGTCGTGGCCAAACCAGCAATTCCAGGCTTTCTGAAGAACTCAGACTCAAGTGCCTCAATATTGTTTCTGATCAACTGCATGGTTTCGGACCAACCTTGGCGCATGAAAAGCTTATTCAACAGGAGTTATGGTTCATTCTGACCAAGGCAGTCAGTACTGTAGTCGTGCTTTTAGAGCGCTATTATTGACGAATAACTGTATTCAAAGTATGTCACGCAGTCTTGCGCAGTACACTGCTCATGTTGGGACAATGCAGTGACTGAAAGCTTCTTTCATACATTGAAAGGTCATGTAATCCATGGCAGTGTGTTTGCCACTCGAAAAGAAGCGAATGCTGTCTTGTTTGACTATATCGAGATTTATTACAATCGAATCAGAATACATTCTGCAAATGGCTGGTTAAGTCCTGAAGCCTTTGAACAAAAATATTGTAAGAATTTAGAGGGATCGAATGTCCACAATACTGTCTAGGATCAGATAAAGGATTCTGCATCTGAAAAAAGGCCTTTAGCTTAATTCTGAGCTTCGACTAATGACAAAATATAAGACTTCTACCTCTGAAAATTATAAAAAATCAATTTTTTTGATTTTTAAAGAATGAGGATATAGTATTTGTAAAATTACTTAGCTGCTTAAAACTTAATTCTAATTGGTTAATAGGTGAAAAATGAAATTAGCAGAAGCTCTCTTACTTCGAAGTGATCAACAAAAAAAAATTATTTCACTAAAACAACGTATCAATGCAAATGTATTGGTACAAGATGGTGATAAACCATCTGAAGATCCAAATGAACTACTAAAACAAGTATTTGCTTTAATTCAAGAATTTCAAAAATTAAGTTATGCAATTCATGAAACTAATGCTTTAACAAAATTAAATGATGGTCGTTCTTTACTTGCTTTATTGACTTTGCGTGATGAATTTGTAGAACAGCACAAAACCCTAACTGCAGCAATAAGTAATACATCTCGTGAATCTGATCGTTATAGTACGCGGGAAATAAAGTGGCATAAAGTTATTCCAGTTTCATCACTACAAAAACAAGCTGATGATATTAGTCTTAAATTACGTGATTTAAATGTGTTGATTCAGTCGAGTAATTGGAAAATTGATTTGATTGATGCCTAATAGTCCTTTAGATATAATCAAGTTGAACATACTGGGCGAGTACAAGATCCCTTACTTCCACAACATAGGATTGTAAATAAAGTGTAGTGGCTTGCAAAGCAAGTGGATAAGCTTAAAATTTTAAGTACAAATCAATCCATCACTTGGCATAACTCAAATCTTTGTGCGAACAAAGTTACATGTTACTTATAACTACCATGTACTGACAGTATGTTCACCTCAATTACTAAAAATAAAGAAATGAGCAAGCACCAGCTCAACTACATTTCTATTTTTAATTCGGTTCAGCCTTCTGCATGACCACACCATAGCGATTCAGGTACGGAACCGTCAGACTTCCACCACCTATTCCAAAAATTGCTGATGCAATCCCAATGACACTACCAGCAGCAACTTGTTGACCTGACGACGGTAAAGTTTGCGTTGAATTAATTGCTGTTTTAGCATCTGTAAGCATCGTATATGCGACCCAAATCAGAAATAAGCCAACAATGATTTGTAGATGTAACCCTGATATCAAACCAGCAATACCTGCCCCAAAAAAACAACCAATCGCCATTGGTGGAGCTAGATTTTTAAATACAGGCCATAGCACAGCGCCATTTTTATGATGTGCCATTAATGAGCTGATTGAAGTGACAACGATTGTTGCTAAAGATGTACC
>CAUPZU010000020.1:0-59570 GCA_963516025.1 Acinetobacter lwoffii | reverse complement strand
TAAACGAGAAACGACCGGCAGCATAACCGCGTGCCTTGGCTTCGTGCGTCTGTGAACACAGTTCACGAATCGGGGTAAATAGGCCGGTATAAGTCGCCGGATTGGAACGCGGGGTACGTCCAATCGGACTCTGGTCAATATCCACCACTTTGTCGAGGAACTGTAAACCATCAATCGATTCAAACTTTTCCGAAGTTAAAGTGGTGGCACCATTGAGCTGGGTCGCCGCCAAAGGTAACAAAGTCCGGTTAATCAAGGTCGATTTACCTGAACCGGACACCCCGGTAACACAGGTCATAATACCTAAAGGAATGGTCAGATCGACTTTTTTCAGGTTATGCCCGGATGCTCCCATCAGCTTGATCTGTTCTTTAGGCTTAGGCGGTTGAATCCGTTTTTTCGGCACTTCAATTTTTAATTTTCCGGATAAATATTTTCCGGTCAGCGAGTCCGGATTGGCCAGAATTTCATCATAAGTCCCTTCGGCAATCACATGCCCGCCATGTACACCGGCACCCGGACCGATATCAATAATATGGTCAGCGGCACGAATCGCATCTTCATCATGCTCGACCACCAAGACGGTATTGCCTAGGTCACGCAGACGGATCAAGGTCTGTAACAGACGGTCGTTATCACGCTGATGCAGACCAATTGATGGCTCATCCAGCACATACATGACGCCCATCAAACCGGCACCGATCTGTGAGGCCAGACGAATTCGCTGTGCTTCACCACCAGACAAAGTTTCGGCAGAACGGGACAGGCTGAGATAATTCAGGCCGACCGAAACCAGAAAGTGCAGACGTTCACGGATTTCCTTGAAAATCTTGTCCGCGATTTCACCCCGCGCACCTTCCAGATGAATGCCCTGATAATAGCTTTCAGCATCGCCGATCGACATGCGGGTAATGTCAGCAATAGTCTTGTCCAGAATTTTCACATTACGCGAAATTTCATTTAGACGTGAACCATCACAGGCATCACAGGCAGCATTGGATAAATACTGCGCCAGATCATCACGCACATAATTGCTTTCAGTTTCACGATAACGGCGTTCCAGATGCGGCAAGATTCCTTCAAACGGAATCACCCGATTATGGCGACGGCCACGCTCATCGATATAACTTAGATCAATTTTTTCTTTGCCGGTGCCATACAGAAATTTTTTCTTGGTATCGGCCTCCAGTTCATTCCATGGCGTTTCCAGAGAAAAACCGAAATGCTCGGCGACTTTCTGGATCATGCTGTAATAATATGGACGCTGACGATCCCAGCCACGAATGGCCCCTTGGCTAACGCTGACTTCAGGATTGGGAATCAGTTTGTCGGCACTGAAATGGCTGCGGGTCCCCAGACCATCACAGACCGGACAGGCGCCAAAAGGGTTGTTGAACGAAAATAAACGCGGTTCCAGTTCAGCCACCGCGCGGTCACATTGCGGGCAGGAGTGCTTGGCTGAAAATACGCGATCGTTATGCTCGCCCTTCATCCAGGATAAAATCGCAATATCACCACCAAGACGCAGCGCCGTTTCAAAACTTTCTGCAATACGGTTGCCCAGATCATCACGCACTTTAAAACGATCGACTACCACTTCAATGGTATGTTTTTTCTTTTTGTCCAGTTCTGGTGGCGGATCAATTTCCATGATCTCGCCATCGACGCGGGCGCGGACAAAACCCTGACTCTGTAGCTGTTCAAACAGCGCCGTGTATTCACCTTTACGCTCACGCACAACCGGTGCTAACAATAACAGTGCAGTGCCTTCTTCCAGTGCTTTAACGGCATCGACCATTTCAGTGACCGTTTGTGCCACCATCGGCAAGTCATGTTCAGGACAGAACGGTGTACCGACACGCGCATACAGTAGACGTAAATAGTCATAAATTTCGGTAATGGTTCCTACGGTAGAGCGTGGGTTATGACTGGTCGATTTCTGTTCGATGGCGATGGCTGGACTCAAGCCCTCAATCGAATCGACTTCCGGCTTTTCCATCTGGGAGAGGAACTGACGGGC
This sequence comes from Acinetobacter lwoffii, assembly GCA_963516025.1. Taxonomy (GTDB): domain Bacteria; phylum Pseudomonadota; class Gammaproteobacteria; order Pseudomonadales; family Moraxellaceae; genus Acinetobacter; species Acinetobacter lwoffii_R. The sequence goes on along the minus strand of CAUPZU010000020.1, from coordinate 57,550 downwards.
ATATGCAGACAGCGATTCCACATAACGGCGCTGACCTTCGGCATATAAGGTGTCAAAGGCAAGTGAGGACTTACCTGAACCAGACAGTCCCGTAATCACCACAAACTTGTCGCGTGGTATATCAAGGTTCACATTTTTCAGGTTATGGGTACGTGCGCCTCGAATACGGATGTGGCTTTGGCTCATGCAAGGATCCTAGAATATTCATCAAAAACCCTTATATGATACCGGATGAAAAATGTTCAAGTGCAAATAAAAGTATTTTAAACGTCAAGTTATGTCGGTGATTGGTCAATTCATCACAACATTAAGAAACACAACAGCAGATCATTTAAATATTCACAATCATCATGTGCAAGGTAAATACTTAACAAGCCGCTGCATAACGGCGTTCAAAGATAGACTCAATCTCTTCAAAACAGCGGTCACGTAGCACATCATGATGCAGACGTGCATAAAAATTGACTTCATTTTCCAGAATGTGCAGAAAGTCCTCATAGTCTTTTCGGAAAAAATCCAAGTCGAGCAAATCGTTACGTCGCGCCTGATGACAGCGATACTTTTCAATAAATTTCAGCAGGTGTTTCTGGATATGTGTGTTGGTGTGGTAAATCAGATAAGTCGCTGCCGAACCACAATCTAGACAGCCTTGTTCCAGATAGATTTCTTCATTGTTGAACCAGCAACATTGCAGGGTAAAAAATGCCCGAATCGCTTCGGTGCCTAAAGTGTCCATATCGTCTGCCTCTTTCCGGGATTGATTTTATTAATTGATAATATTCTCAATTATTGTTCGGCAATTTTGGGCTTATATCTAGGTCTAGCGTACCAGCCCGTTCTATCCTTGTTTTTTCAGACTAAGCCGTTTTTATGATCAATTCATGACAGCAGAAATTTTTTTGAACGGCTATGACAAAAAAAGCCCTGTTTTAAACAGGGCTTTTTTTATTCGTCTGTCTTATTCATCCAGACCAGGCCACTGGCGTTGCTCAAAGGCACTGTCCCAGAATAACCATTCCAGACGGGCAGCATGCGTATAAGCTGCATGCATTTTTTCTAGTGTATCGGCATCGACACGCGCCGCAACACGGTCAACGGTCGCAATCACATTCCGCACCGCAGTGTGGAACTCTTCTCCTGAATAGGTGTCCACCCAAGCTTGATACGGATTATTCGGCGCAGAGTTGTCGACAATATCTTTACCAACTTCGGCATAAATCCAGAAACAAGGCAGCAACGAGGCCAGCACCACCGGGTAGCTTTCTGACCAGGCGGTTGAAGTCAGGTAAGAGGTATAGTGATGACATGCCAGAGTCAGCGGGGTATTTTCAAACTGCTCTTTGCTAATGCCAAAATCCTGCATAAAGCCATCATGCAGGCTACGTTCCACCACAATCGCAATTTTGGCTGCCTCGGCAAACTGGATCACATCGTCCGCTTCAAAAGCTTTGGCAGCACACACGGCCAGTGCACGGCCATAGGCCAGTAAATAATGCGCATCCTGAATCACATAATGACTAAAGGCTTCACGGCTTAAAGTACCTTGCGCCAGTTGCTGATTAAAGGGCAGGGCCAGGGTCTTCTGATAAAGTCTGAGATTAAGTTGCCATACCTCTTGTGAAAAACTCATGCTGAAAATCCTTCGCAGTTCAAGTTAAACCATGTGGCACTATAGCAAAGACCGGGTTGTTTAAAAGATCGGCAAATTTTAAAAACAGAAAACAAGATAAAACAGCTCAGGAAGTGCTTTGGTTTATGCGCTAAAAGTTTCATAATTAGCTTAACTTTTCCTATTCGTATTGCTGCTCTTTCGCAGCCATACATCTATTTAATTTATCCAAGGTCGTTGTGTATGTTGAAACATTTTGGTTTCTCGATTGCATTTTCGATCGTGTGTCTTGGTTTGTCTGCATATTGGGGTTATACCCATGGTCCTGACGCAGGCCTGCAAACCATGCTCACAGCGCTGACCATTACCGCTATTCTGGCGATTATGGAAGTGTCGTTGTCCTTTGATAACGCGGTTGTCAATGCCTCAGTCCTACGGGGTTGGGATCATTTCTGGAAAATGCTGTTCCTGACAGTCGGTATTCTGATTGCAGTCTTCGGGATGCGTTTGATCTTCCCAGTGGTCATTGTTGCAGTGACTGCAGACCTGGGCTTTATGGAAGTAGTACGTCTGGCCCTGAATGATCCGAAAGAATATTCAGCACGTTTAATGGCACATCATCCTGAGATTGCTGCTTTTGGTGGTGCTTTCCTGTTGATGGTGTTCCTGAACTTCTTCCTGGATGAAGAAAAAGACACGCACTGGTTCAGACGGGTGGAACGCCGTCTGTCTAATCTGGCCAATGTGCCGGCGATGTCGGTGTTTATCGCACTGGTAGCCTTGTTAATCATGGCAGCCAATGTCGATGAAGCCAAGCGTCTGGCAGTGACTATGGCGGGGATCTGGGGCATCGTGATTTATATCGGGGTGCAGGTTCTGAGCCATATGCTCGGTGGTGAACCGGAAGTCGATGAAGAAGGCAATGCCATTCGTCATGATGAAAATGGCGTACCGACGGGTGTAGTGAAAGCCGGTATTGGTGGTTTCCTCTATCTAGAAGTCCTGGATGCCTCTTTCAGTTTTGATGGCGTGATCGGTGCCTTTGCGATTACTTCAGACGTGGTCATCATCATGCTCGGTCTGGCAATTGGTGCGATCTTTGTCCGTTCAATGACCATCTATCTAGTTGAACAGGGCACATTGGATGCCTATATTTACCTGGAACATGGTGCGCATTATGCCATCGGTGCACTGGCCTTTATCATGATTGCCAGCGGAACCGGTCTGCATGTACCAGAAGTGGTGACCGGTCTGATCGGTGTAGCCTTTATTGTCTGGGCAGTATTCGCCTCGATTCAATACAAAAAACGTCAGGCGGCTTTAGACAAATAAAGCGCTGTTCCTGAACAAAAAGCGTAGCTCCGGCTGCGCTTTTTGTTTTTAGATCGACATCATCTTTATTTCAAATAAAATTCATGTCTTATTAATGAGCTGAATGTCCTATAATCTGGGCTCCAGATTAATTAACCCAATCGCCATAATTTATGATGAATGCTTTAGAACGTCGTTCAACCTTTGCCCTGAGCAGTATTTTTGCACTGCGCATGCTGGGGTTGTTTATGATTATCCCGGTGTTTTCTGTGGCAGGGCAGGCATATCAATATGCAACACCTGCACTGATCGGTTTGGCGGTCGGGGTCTATGGTCTGACCCAGGCTTTATTGCAGATTCCATTCAGCCTGATTGCCGACCGTTACAGCCGTAAGCCACTGGTGGTTTTAGGGCTGCTACTATTTGCGCTGGGCGGTGCAATTGCGGCCATGTCGGACACCATTTATGGCGTGATTATCGGCCGTGCGATTGCTGGTGGTGGTGCGGTATCTGCTGTGGTGATGGCACTGCTGGCAGATGTCACCCGTGAAGAAAACCGCATGAAAGCCATGGCAATGATGGGCATGAGTATCGGCCTGTCTTTTGTGGTGGCTTTTAGTTTGGGGCCTTGGCTAACGGGTCTGGTGGGCATCTCGGGATTATTCTGGGTGACTACGGTGATGGGCCTGGCGGCGATTGCCATGCTGTTGATGGTGCCTAAGGTCACGCGGCATCATAAAAACTTTCAGCAAGGTTATCTGGCACAGTTGAAACAGGTAATCAAAATCGGAGATCTGAATCGTCTGCATGTGTCGGTTTTTACCCTGCATTTATTGCTCACCGCCATGTTTATCTATGTACCTTCGCAGCTGATCGAATTTGCTGATCTGCCACTGTCCAGTCATGGCTGGGTATATTTGCCGCTGTTGGTGCTGAGCCTGTTTTTTGCTTTTCCAAGTATTATCCTGGCAGAAAAATACCACAAAATGCGCGCGATTTTTCTGGTGGCCATTACCGGTATTATTCTGGGTTTGATGGTGATGGCATTTGGTTTTGAATCCAAATATGTCTTGCTGATTGGTCTAGGGCTGTTCTTTATTGCTTTTAATGTGATGGAAGCCTTGTTGCCGTCCTGGTTGTCGAAAGCGGCACCGATCCAGTCCAAAGCCACCGCAATGGGCGTAAATGCCAGCAGCCAGTTTTTAGGGGCGTTCTTTGGCGGTATGATTGGCGGACAAGTATTACTGCTGAACAATACCTCGATGGGCTGGAGTATTCTGACAGGGATTGCGATAATCTGGCTGCTGATGAGTTTTGGCCTGGCACAGCCACGCTATCTGTCATCGCTGGTGTTGCGTTTGCCGGAAAGCAGACAAACTGACGAATGGACTTCTCAGCTTTTGGCGATTCGTGGTATTGAAGAGGTCGTGGTGATGTCTGAACAGCAAGTTGCCTATGTAAAAGTCGATAAACAGCAGATTGATGATGCTTCGCGACAACAATTAACGCACTTGTTGGGTAAAGAGGTAGCCATTTAAGCATAACTCTTATAAAGTAAAATACAGAAATATATAGGAAGTAAACGGCAAATGCGTGGTGTAAATAAAGTTATTTTAGTGGGTACTTTGGGTAAAGATCCGGAAACCAAAACTTTTGCAAATGGTGGCTCTCTCACTCAATTCTCGATCGCAACCAGCGATTCGTGGACAGATAAAAGTACCGGTGAACGTAAAGAACAAACGGAATGGCACCGTATCGTGTTGCATAACCGTTTAGGTGAAATTGCACAGCAATATCTTCGTAAAGGCTCAAAAGTATATATTGAAGGTTCATTACGTACCCGTCAGTGGACTGACCAGAATGGTCAGGAGCGCTATACGACGGAAATTCGTGGTGAACAAATGCAGATGTTAGACTCTAGCCGTCCTCAAAATGATCAGGGCGAGAGCAGCTTTAACCAGCCACGCTTTAATAACAATAATCAGGCGAACAACAACCAGGGTGGTTATGGCAATAACCCGCAATCAGGTTATGGTTCAGCGCCACAGCAAGGCGGTTTTAGCAACAACCAGGGCGGCGGTTATGGCAACAATAATCCGAGTGGTTTTGCGCCAAAATCTGCACCTGCTCCAACAGCAGCACCTGCAGCAGATCTAGATGATGACCTTCCATTTTGATCTATTAGAACGGTAAATCATCATTAAAACCCACCTGAATGCGGTGGGTTTTTTATGTCTTGAAGATTGGTATTGAGTTTGCATAAAGCCCGACTTATTAGAAGAATCATAAGTGTTAAAGCATTATCTTGCTTTTGATCAGCACAACTCTGCATCGAGAAAATAAATGAGATTAACAATACTCATAGAAATTAATGATCTAAAAAAGCGATCATTTTTATAAAAACTTGCGGTTTTACCTATTTTGAAATTTTTCGTATTCTAGCTTCACAAGATAAGCAATCCCAGAAATAAGCCAGAGGAAATATCTCATGAGTTTAATCAATACTGAAATCAAATCATTCAATGCAACTGCTTACCACAATGGTCAGTTCATCGAAGTTTCTGAGCAAGACCTGAAAGGAAAATGGTCAGTGGTGTTTTTCTATCCTGCAGATTTCACCTTTGTTTGTCCAACTGAATTAGGCGATCTTGCTGATCAGTATGCTGAATTCCAGAAAATGGGTGTAGAAATTTATGGCGTGTCTACCGATACTCATTTCACCCATAAAGCTTGGCATGATACCTCTGACGTGATTGGTAAAATCCAGTATCCATTGATTGGTGATCCAACCTGGACTTTGTCTAAAAACTTCGAAGTATTGATTGAAGCCGAAGGTCTGGCAGATCGTGGTACTTTCGTGATTGATCCAGAAGGTAAAATCCAGATCATTGAAATCAACGCGGGTGGTATCGGCCGTGATGCACAAGAACTTCTGCGTAAAGTGAAAGCTGCACAATATGTACATGCGCACCCAGGTGAAGTTTGTCCAGCAAAATGGAAAGAAGGCGAGGCTACACTAGCGCCGTCAATCGACCTGGTGGGTAAAATCTAATTCGAACCTAGTTCTTTGAAGCAAAAAATCCAGCACAAGTTGCTGGATTTTTTATTTTTTTAGTTTAGAGATTTATGAATTCTAGACAAAAACATCATGCCATTTGATTTCTATTTGAGAACAACATGAGGATTGAGGAATTGCACTCTATGCTTTTTAAGCGGCTTATGCGAGGCAATCAAGTAAGCGCAATACCCTGCTGCATGATTGACTAGGCCTGAAAACAAAGAAGCCTCTGCTTTCGCAGAGGCTTTTATTTTATAAGGCGCTGTAGTTTCTTGTCGTTTTAAACAATTTTCGCATAAACGCATCTGAATGGAACCGGATGAATTTATGGTTTTCTTATGCTGCGAATCATAGGTATTTAAAAAGTATTTGTCAACCAAGGATTATAAAAATGGTTAATTAAATTATTTGTTTTTAAAGCGAATTTTCAAGTTTTTAGATAAAAATATGAATAAAATCTTAGATTTGATGGAATTTTAACTAAGGCAGAAAAATGAATAAAAAGCAGGTGAAATTGAACAAAAAGGCCTTTACGAAAAACATATATTCTGGAAGATTTTAATAACCTGTTTGATTGGCGCATGGTACATAATTTCTGTAGTTTTTCAATGACGGATGATCAGTTTGGATATCGCAGTAATTGGTAGTGGCATGGCCGGACTGGCTACAGCCAGAATTCTCCAGGACGCAGGGCATCACATCACGATTTTTGAAGCACTTCCAGGTCGCGGCATGGACAGTCATAGCCTTGAATTTGAAGGGGGCCTGATTGACGCACCTTTACGTGTGATGAACCCCTATCTGTGGAAAAACACCCTGAGTCTAGCCACACATCTGGGCATTAAAACTTATCCGGTGCGGACCTATATGGCCTGCAGCTGGTTATTTGAAGATAAAACTGAAACCTGGCTGACCACATCGCGTAGCCGAATTGGCAATATCCCGATCATCAATAACCGGAAAGGCCTGCAACAATATGGCTGGCGTCTGGTCAAAGGCCTGTTGCAGTTAAAAGTTGCATTGACCAAATTCTTTAAATCGAAAAATCAGGACATCAGCCTGGCAGAATTTATCAATCGTAACGAGATTGAAGAAGTGTTCTGGCACGGTGCGGTGATGCCGGTGCTATATACCATCTGTACCTGCAATCCGAAAACCATTGGTGAATGGCCAGCTAAACCGTTGTTAATTTTTCTGCGTCAATTAACCGATGGCGATGCGTTACTGCGTCTGCAAGGCGGTACACCAGCGTTGGTCGATAAGCTGATTGAAGGCATTCAAATTGAAGACGGTTCAGCAATTACACTGGTACAAGAGCAGGGCGATCAGGTCAAAGTTGAAAATGCGGCCGGTTATTCAAAACTGTTTGACCGGGTGATTGTCGCGACACCGACCACCAAAATTGAGGAGTTCCTGGATCCGGTACAATTCGCCAGTGAAATTGAATTATTGAAGAAATTCAAATTCGAACAGGGCGAACTGGTGATTCATACCGATGCCAGCGTGATGCCGCCAAAACGTAAAGACTGGGCCGTACTCAGCTATATGATGGACCGTAAATTTACCCGTCAGCAATTTACCGTGTGGCTTAACTCGATTGAACCTTCTTTGGTCGGCAAGTCGGCCGTGTTTCAGACCTGGCGTCCAGTGACTGACATTGATCCGAAAAAAGTGATCAAATCGGTGATGCTGACGCGTGCAGTGGTCGATGCTAATACGGTGGCACTGAATAAGGAATTGCAGCAACGTCATCTGGAAGTCAATCGTAAAGTCTTCTTCTGCGGTTCATGGTCATGTGACGGTTTGCCGATTCTGGAATCGGCAGTGACCTCAGCGATGAAGATTGCAGAAATCTTTGGTGCGCCTTTACCATTTCAGGGTTTAAAACCTGTGGTTGAGGTTGCTCCGCAACTGGGTTATTAATCCATGCAATGGCTTCAGGCACTGCGTCAGCATCTTCCCCAGCACAAGTATGCAATTGATGCCGCTGTGTTGGGCGATCACGCGCAATTGCCCTGGAGCAATTTAGGGTATTGGCAAGCCGGTCAGCAGGATTATGCGGCTGCCTGTCGTATGCTGGCCGATCACCTTGCGCAAACTGTAAATTTAAATTCAAAAGATAAACTGCTGGATTTGGGCTGCGGTCAGGGCGCCAGCTTGCTGCACTGGCAGCAACATTATCAGGTGCAATATCTGGCCGGGGTTGAGCTGCAGGCTGCCTGTGTGGCTAATATTCAGCAACATTTGCCAGAACTGAATGCCATTTATCAGGCGTCATTTTTGCGTTTAAAAGAATTGCTGTTTTCCCAGCGTTTTGATGTGGTGCTATGCCTAGATGCGGCTTATCACAGCCCTGTGCCTGTATTCTTGGAGCAGGTCCGCAGTGTTTTAAATTCAAATGCGCGGATTGGTTTTCATCATCTGGTTTTGTCCGAGCGTTGGGAAAATTTAAATGCATTACAACGGCGTAAATATCAGTTTTTATTGAAATCTGCTGATGTGAATTTAAAAGATTTAATGACAGTAGGGGCACTGTATGCCTGTCTGGATCGTTTTGAATTTAAAAATATCCAGATTCAGGATCTGTCCGAGCCGGTATTTTCAGGCTTTGCGGATTATGTGCAAAAAACTTTGAATTCAAAAGCATCAGATGATCAGGCTCAAGGCTCCAAACTGGATCATTTTAAAATTCAGATGACAGCGAAACTATGCCGAAAATTATATCAGGAAGGGATTGTGAGATATGTGCAAGTGACGGCACAATCGAAGCACTAGAAAGTGCAAGAAGACTCAGCTCAAAATACTAAAACCCAGAAACATCAAAGCCTCACTAAAAGCGAGGCTAAGATATGGTGCCGGCACACGGATTCGAACTGTGGACCTACTGATTACAAGTCAGTTGCTCTACCAACTGAGCTATGCCGGCATGGTGGAGTGCATTTTACAGATTTTTTTTGGCCATGCAAGCCAAAAAATAACCGTTTAAACTGTTTCGGTAGGATTTGTTTATTTTGACCGGATGGATGAAAAGTTCTGTTTTTGATTATGTGCAAAGAAATGGCCCATATGTGCAGATATGGGCGAGGGTGAAAGCACAGGATTGGTTCTGGATATGAGTCGGTTATAAGGTTTATCTGTTTTTCAGGATGCGATCTAATTCTTGTGCACATTCCTCTAAAGTAAAGGCCATATCAAACTGCATTTGAGGTTTGAGTTCTTGAGCGAGGCTTCTCCACTGTTCGATGAGTCTCAAGGCTTTTTGAATTTTATGTTTATTGATGTCCTTGGCAATAGTTGGGGTATAACCGCCACGTTTTGCATTTTTAATCTGTTTGGCATAGTTTGCGCTGTTATTCATGTTCGCTCTCCGAATAGCAGTGTATCTATTTTTTAACTTCAAATTTGAATGGCTCGGTTCACTTGGTTATTTCTTTCTATCCTGTGGTTTTTATTCTCCTTTTAGTTGATTTATAAGCAACATAACATAGCTTTGATGACAATAAAATTAAGCTATTTCTGTGCCAGTTTTTTGTTTGAACACATAAATAAAAATCTGAAATGAATGGCGTACAGAAACTGCACAATTCATCAGTTTTTTGGCTGATGAAAAATGAAGATTTTTAAAAATAGAATTGAGCGTAAGTGTTGTGTTGCAAAAGATTTTTATGAACGAGGACTGGTATTAATTCAATGCCTTTGCCTAAGGCGATAGATAATAATATTTTAAGATCTAAGCAGATAATTTTTTTTACTGATGGGATGATGGATAAAATTAAATATAAAAAAACCCGAATCATGTGATTCGGGTTTTTAAATTCTGGCGGTGAGAGAGGGATTCGAACCCTCGAAACGCTATAAACGTTTACACACTTTCCAGGCGTGCTCCTTCAGCCACTCGGACACCTCACCATAGGCCGAGGATAATAGCGAAAAAAACCAGCTGTGCCAAGCTGAAACAATTGATTTGCAGAAAAACTTTTAATGCGGTGCTATGATTCGCAAAAATGCTTGTTAAAAAACGAAGACAATATATGCAAAGCACTGCACAAAAGGCAGCTCTCCCAGTGATTACACTGGCTGCGCTTGGGGTCGTTTTCGGAGATATTGGTACCAGTCCGCTCTATGCACTGCGCCAATGCTTCCTCACCGCACACCTCGCCATTAGCGAAGCTTCTGTACTCGGCATCCTGTCCCTGATTTTCTGGTGCATGATGCTTACCATCAGCTTTAAATACGTCATGGTGATCATGCGTGCCGATAACAACGGCGAAGGCGGGATCATGTCACTACTGGCATTAAACCTGCGTACCACACGAATCTCTGATCAAAAGAAAATATTCCTGATTGCTTTGGGTTTTGTCGGCGCATCGCTATTTTTCGGTGACGGGATTATTACCCCGGCAATCTCCGTGCTCTCAGCCATTGAAGGCCTGAGTATTGCCACGCCCATTTTCAATCAGTGGCTGGTGCCTTTATCCATCGGGATTTTGGCCGGACTGTTTATGGTACAGCGACACGGCACAGCCACGATGGGCAAGTTTTTTGGACCTTTAACCATGCTCTGGTTTTTGTCGATTGGCGGTTTTGGTTTGTGGAGCATCATCCAGACCCCGTTTGTACTGTGGATGGTGAATCCCTACTGGGCCTATCATTTTGTGGTCGATCAGCCCTATGTGGCTTTTCTGACCATGGGGGCGGTGATTCTGACCATGACTGGTGGTGAAGCGATTTATGCCGATATGGGGCATTTTGGCCGTCTGCCGATTCGTCTGGCCTGGTTCATTATTGTCTTGCCATGTTTATTGCTGAATTATGCCGGGCAAGGCGCCTTGTTACTGCGTAGTCCTGAAGCACTGGCGAATCCTTTTTATATGCTGCTGCCCGACTGGGCCTTATTTCCGATGATTGGACTGGCGACTGCAGCGGCGGTGATTGCCTCACAGGCGGTCATTACTGGGGTATTTTCTATGGTCAATCAAGCCATTCAATTGCGTTATTTGCCGCGCCTGTCAGTCAAGCATACCTCTGCATTGGAGCGTGGCCAGATTTATCTGCCTTTCATTAACTGGATGTTGTTTATCTCGGTGCTGATCCTGATTTTACTGTTTGAAAATAGTGCCAATCTGGCCAGTGCTTATGGCGTTGCGGTGACCATGACTATGCTCTGCGGCACCATTCTGATCTCGATTCTGGCCTATGGCTTCTGGCGTTGGCCGGTCTGGAAAGTAGCTTTATTTGCTGTGCCATTCCTTGCATTGGATTTAGTCTTTGTGGCCTCAACGTCCTTGAAAATCGCTTCGGGTGGCTGGGTGCCAATTCTGATTGGTGCGGTACTGTTTACGATTCTCATGACCTGGAAAGACGGGCGTGCGTTGGTACTGAACCGGCTGGAACAGGATGCCTTGCCGATTGATCTGTTTATTAAAAGTATTTCGATGGGGGAAGGTACCAAGTTTGTGCCAGGCGATGCCATTTTCCTGACGGGCACACCGAATATTGTCCCGCATGCCATGCTGCATAATATTAAGCACAATAAGGTCTTGCATGAACGCAATATCATGTTGACGGTGATTACCCGGGATATTCCTTTTGTTGACAGGCAGGACCGGATTGAACTGGAAAAACTGAGTGAGCATTTTTACCGGGTGTTTATCTATTATGGTTTTAAGGATCAGCCGAATATTCCGGAAGCTTTACAACAGGCCTATGAGCAATGGGATTTTGAATATGACCTGATGCAGATCAGTTTCTTTATTTCACGTGAACGGATCATGCATACTGTGGGTGAGGGCATGGCACCGTGGCGGGAAAAGCTGTTTATTTCCATGCAGCGCAATACCAGTCCGGTCAGTGATTTCTATCAGATTCCACCCAACCGTGTGGTCGAGCTGGGCACCCAGATTCAGATGTAAATAAAATAAAAAGCATAAAAAAAACCAGAGGCACACTCTGGTTTTTTTATGAGAGAAACAATAAATAAATGAGTTTCAGATTATTGTTCGAGTTCTACCGCAGCCGGCACTTCAGGTGCAGCATTCAAAGGTTCTTCCATCAGTACTGGCTCTGCATCAGATTGAGCTGCAATTTCAGTTTGTTCATTGCTCACATCTGCTTCAGTCACAGCCACTTGTTGCTGTGCTTCAGGCATCGGTTGTTCTGAAGCAATAGCTACTTGCTGTTGCTCTTCAGACATTGCTGGTACAGCTGCTTGTTGTTCTTCCAGTGTTGGTTGTTGTTGAGGCGTCGTCATAGACGTGCTGGCTTCTACTTCTGATTCAGTGGCTGGTTCAACCAGATTGGCCGGCACCTCTGCTTCATTCATACCTGGTTCTGTGACAGGTGGTTGAGGAGAAACAGTACCTGAATTTGGTGCCTGAGTCATTGCTGGATCATTGGGCATTGGTGCCTGTGTGTTTGGCATGGCTGGTTGCGGTGCTGCTGCACGCGGATCGACCAGACGAATCTGACCAGAGTTCACCAAGCTTTCTAAAGAGGCTTCCTGACCATTCACCTTGGTACTAATTTTAGCTTTAGACAAGCTTTCAAGTGTTTCACCTGGTTGAACCGGTGGCTCAGCAAATGCAGCTACGCTGATCACACTTGTGAATAATCCTAAACCTAATGCTTTAGAGAGTTTGGAATTCATGATTGACACCATTGCTAATAATTGTACGAATTGAGATAGGCCGTTAGCTTTACACACTCAATCTACTGAGCCAAACAAAGCTACGCAAACACCGAGAAACCTCATTTAAAAAGAAATAAAATTAGACAGTTTGTTACAACTGCCCGGGATTTTGGATACTTATTGTTTATTTAGTAAACGAATAGTAGAGCCAAGATATACTTCACTTATACAGCTTGTTAAGCTCGGTCAAAATCTGTATTGATCTAAAAAGTACGTGTAAGAATGGCCAAGAAGCAGCGTAAACCCAAGAACTCTTTTTTTCAGTTTTTAAATGATAATAGTATTAAAGTCATTCTGGGCGTGGTGGCTTCGAGCAGCTTCGCCATCGCTTTTGGTCAGGAAAAAATCAGTCAGTGGGTGTCACTATCCTCTTCCAGTGATTCTGCCTGTCTGAACCAGTTTTATCGGGATGTGCCGCCATATTTGATGAAAGACAGCCTGAAAAAAGACAGCTATTCGCTGTGTTTTAATGGCTTTAATGTCGGTTATTCCGGGGTATCTAAAACGCCACTTTGGGTTGCAGAAGCCTTAACGCCAGCACGCTTAAGCCAGAAAATTCCCCGTGAAGATAATTTTCATGAAGAAGATCGGGTCAGTGCGAAGCATCGTGCCACATTGGCGGATTATCGTGGTTCAGGTTATGACCGCGGTCATATGGCGCCGAATGCGGATATGCCTAACAAGGCCGCGCAGTCTGACAGTTTTTCACTGGCCAATATGGTGCCGCAAGCGCCCAAGAATAATCAGCAAGTCTGGCGAGAGCTGGAAGAAGCCACCCGTGCCATTGTGACTAAGCAGAAACAGGATGTTTATGTGGTGACAGGGCCGGTCTTTGCCGGGAAGAAGCTGAAAACCATTGGCAATGGCGTGATCGTGCCAACCGCGGTCTATAAGGCGGTTTATATGCCGAAAACCGGTGCTATTGGTGCTTACTATGCACCGAATGACAATTCACTCAAAGTGCGTATTGTCAGTGTCTGCTATCTGGAAGAACAGCTTGGAATTAACCTGTTTCCGCAGCTTACCGAAGAGCAGAAGCGCAATACCTATAAGCTACCACTGACCGGAAATGCCGTAAAAGCCAACCAGAAAATTGAATACTCCAACTGGGATGCAGAAAGCCAGTGTGCCGAAGAGGTTTCTGAAGAAAACCTGCAGGCATTACAACGCGAGTTTAAGTCTTCCGGTTCAGGCAGTTCGACCTCCTCAGCGACTGGTGGCGCGATAGACAACGCGACACAAGATGCCATCGTAAAACAGCTGATTGATGCCTTGTTGCAATATATTTTGCAGCTGTTGAAATAAGCTTGCTGAAAAAACCAGGATTCGGGTAGCATCGACATCAGACGTTCATTGAAAAATAACAAAGACAGGTGAAGAGGATATGTTTAAAGCGTTTGAAAATGGCAGCGAATCCCATGCCATTCATGATCTGACTTTGGAAAATGATCTAGACTGCGTCAGCCTGTATGGCAACTTGCAAATCACCAAGGATCAGCAGGGACTGAAAGTGGCCAAAGCCTTGCAGGCTTTTCTGAATGATGTGGTACAACAACTAGAAAACACGCCGGACTTGCCAGAAAAAATTCAGCGTGATGATCTGGATGAAATTGAAAATCCATTTTTATAAGCATTTTTAAGCGCGATGATCTGCATGCTCCATGTGAAACATGCAGAAAAATGGTATTTAGAAATCCTGACTTTTTAGAAGGCTTTTATTGAAAAGCTTAATTTCTCTGCTCCCGTAATATCTCCAAACACCAGCCAGAATGTGCCGAGCAATTCGCCAAGATATTTATCCATATTATAAATTCTTATTTTTATATTTATTATTAGGTCATAGGGGTAATGGATTTAAATTATCAACGCTGCTTGAAGCCCATCTATCAAACCAACATGCTTGTGGTTTAAGCGGCTGGCATATTCTGTTGGCGCCACTGCTGCGGCGTCAGTTGAGTCCATTGCTTAAAGGCACGCTGAAACGCACTCTGTTCAGAATAACCGAGTAACATGGCAGTTTCCTGCAAACTCAAGTGCGGATCTTTCAGATATTGCATCGCCATCATGCAGCGGATTTCCTGCATACATTGCTGATAGGTTTTGCCCTGTTTCTGCAAATGGCGTTGTAACTGACGCACGGAAAAATTCATCTGCTCGGCAATATGTTTGATCTGGAACAGGTTTTTTTGCAGGCCAATTAGAATCGCCTGTTGCAGCTGCTGATCTACCAGAGTGGAGTACGGAAATTTTTCTAATAATGCTTTGGCCTGTTGCATCAGCAGTTTTTGCAAGGTCTGGTCGCCCTGTTTCAGCGGCCTGGACAGTTCACTGACATGCATTAATACCTGATTTCTGGCTTGAGAAAATCGGACTTTACAGCCGAAATACTGCTCATAGAGTGCAATATTTTTAGGCATTGCATGCTGGAAATGTACCTCGTATAACTGAACCCCGTGCGGGCTCTGAATATTGGCTTTCACGAATTCCGTCATTAGCGCAATCGCGATTTCATCGGTCAATTGAGTATTCAGATGAAACGGAACTTCAACCCAGCCAATCGACAGATAATCGCCTTGCCATTGCAGCTGAAGTGGGCCACCATCATAAATCAGACGATGATAATCATGATAGCGCATAAAGGCTTCACCCAAGGTCTCACTTGAGAGTGCCAGATAGCCAATAATACCGAGGTGTTTAGCTTCAACCAGTTGGGCGATTTCCAAGCCTAAAGCCGGTCGTTGCAGCTGTTGATCAAGTGTCGTTAACAGATCACGCCACAAGGCGAAATCAAAGCGTTCCAGATTTTGAATGGCCAATAATTTCTCAGGGACTTCAAGCTGTTTCAACTGATAATAGTCCAAAAGTAAATGTCCTAAACCACCGTATACTGAACCTACGTAGTTTTTTAGAACCAGCATTTTTAATTCTTTTATTTTGTCGTATTTTGTCAATGATATTGAATATTTTGGTCAATATCTAGTCTTTTATTTAGCCTATATTAAAAATAGACCAAGAGGTAAAAGATCATGTGGAAAGGTTTTCTGGCAGGACTTGTCGTCGCAAATGGATTTGAATGGTTTGCGCATAAATATGTATTGCATGGTGTTCATCGTCCGGGACAGAGCCGTTATAGTCCGGTACCCGAGAGTATGCGCTCACACTGGGAGCATCACCGGATTGTGCGAAAAATGGAATTTTCCGATTTCGGCTATGTAGAAGGACTGGACAACTGGCGTACCCGCAATGAAATTGCTTCACTGGCAGTGGTCGCGACCGTTTTTGGACTCAGTTTTTATCCCTTCTCCAAAGGTATGTCACTGGCTGCCTTATATAGTGCAGGTAACTATTATTATTTACATCGCCGGGCTCATCTGGAACCGGAATGGGCCAAAAAGAAATTACCCTGGCATTATGATCATCATATGAATAGTAATCAGGATGCCAACTGGTGCGTCACCAAGCCCTGGTTTGATTATCTGCTCGGTACCCGTGTGATTTCCTCGGCAGATTTGCAGGAACAGAATCCTTTAGGTTTGAGCTTGCCTGCACCGATCTCGAAAAAATTGAACCGCTGGGCAGAACAATATTTTCCGGTTAAATGGGCGGGAGCTTCTACTAAAATAACGAAAAATACTGCAAAAAATATGGCAATGAAGCAGTTAAATACGTAGGTCGTGGAATAAGACAGGGCTTTGTCGTGATTTGTCAATAAAATACGATTGTATTGTCAATATTGTCCTGCGGATTTCACTTATAGTTGCTCACGTCGGTGAGCAAAGCCTTATACTGATGATGTTTCTGGGGGGATGAGTTCTTTTGAATACCAAGTGCTGTAGTCTTATCTTGGTTTTATAAGGAGTCGAAAGACTCCTTTTTTTTGTCCCGTATTTGCTGTGTTGTTTTATTTAAGGCATAAAAAAAGAGTGTTTATAAAAACACTCTTTAATTAAATCATCATCTAAAACGGCTTAAAGGCGCATTTCAATACCTTGGGCTGCCATATAGGCTTTGGCTTCCGGAATGGTGTGCTGGCCAAAATGGAAAATTGAAGCTGCCAGTACCGCATCGGCACCCCCATGAATAATGCCGTCCGCCAAATGCTGTAAATTACCCACACCACCAGAAGCAATCGTCGGTACCGTGACGCGGTCATTGATGGCACGCATCAGGGCAATGTCGTAACCGGCTTTGGTGCCATCGGCATCCATCGAAGTAATCAGTAATTCACCTGCGCCGAAGTCAGCCATTTTCACAGCCCATTCAATCGCATCAATCCCGGTTTCTTTACGGCCACCGTGGGTGAAAATTTCCCATTTGTGGTCGCCAGTTTTTTTGGCATCGATCGCCACCACGATACATTGTGCGCCAAAGCGTTGAGACGCTTCCTGCACAAACTCAGGATTATAAATCGCAGCCGAGTTGATGCTGACTTTATCTGCGCCGGCATTGAGCAATAAACGGATATCTTCGACTTTACGGACACCACCACCTACAGTTAACGGTACGAATACAGATTCGGCCATACGCTCTACAGTACGATAAGTCGTGTCGCGTCCATGATGTGTAGCGGTAATATCAAGGAAAGTAATTTCATCGGCACCTTGTTCATTATAACGGCGCGCCACTTCGACCGGGTCACCCGCATCACGAATATCAAGGAACTGGACACCCTTGACCACGCGGCCGTTATCCACGTCCAGACAAGGAATAATACGTTTAGCTAGCATAAATTTTTCCAATTATTACAGCCGATTATGAAACTCACCCACGCAAGCGCTACACCTTGGCAGATGGAAACGGTATTCTAGCAAAATTATGTAAGTTTTTTCGCAGGTTTTCTATGTCGGTTTATACCACTTTGACTTTAAAGGAAGTTCAGGATTTTGCAGCGCCTTATGGTTTAAAGGCGATTGATCTGATTCCCATTCAAGGCGGTATTCAAAATACCAACTATTTTTTAGTCTGCGAAGATCAGCAATATGTGCTGACCGTATTTGAGGATATGGATGAACAGGCGGCAGGCGAACTGGTTCCGGTTCTGGAACATCTGGGTCAGGCCGGGTTGGCCGTTCCTGTGCCTTTGTCGCATTCAGGCAAGGCCATTCACCGCATTAAAGATAAACCGGCACAGATTGCACCGCGCCTGATGGGTGAGCATCCGATGCCATCTACCGTCGCACAAGTTGAAGCGATTGCAGTGGCTCAGGCAAAAATGCATGTGGCTCTCAAAGACTTTAAACTGCAACGTAATTTCGTGCGTGATCATGCCTATTGGCTAGCCGTTTCTCAAGAGATCAAACCGAGCTTGAGTCTGGCAGATAAAGTCTTGCTCGGTAAATTATTAGGTTTATATGAGGCGTTGACGGCGGTATATCCGGATCGTCCACGTGGTTTTATTCATTCGGATCTGTTCCGTGACAATACCTTGTTTGATGGTGATCAGCTAAATGGCATTCTGGATTTTTATGAGCTGAATAAAGATGAATGGTTGTTTGATATCGCCATTACGTTAAATGACTTCTGTACCGAATATCCTGACGTAATCTTAAACGAAGAAAAAGCGATTGCCTTTTTAAATGCCTATGAAACGATTCGTTCTTTAACCAGTGATGAACGCGCTTGTCTGGAATTGTATCTGGCTATGGCAGCAGGACGGTTCTGGATGATGCGTCTGCAGGTGGCTCAGCGTAATGCAGCATTAGGCCGTACTGGCGAAGATATTTTGCAAAAAAATCCGGATGAAATGCGTAATATGCTGATTGAACGCTTAAAATTCGTCACCGCTTAAACAATCAAATCAACAGGGATAGGGAATATGCGCGATCAGGGACGCTTAGTGGAATGGTTTGATGACCAAGGCTATGGTTTTATCCAGCCCAGTGATCCGGCCAAAGATCGCGTATTTCTGCATATCAAGGACTTTGCCAAGCCTGGCCCACGTCCAATCGTGGGCTGTGCGCTGGATTATCTGGTCATTCTGGATGAACGCGGCCGTTATCGTGCGCAGCAGGTGATGTACCTGAAAGCAGTACAAGCCAAAAGTCTGCAAGCAAAATTCAAACCCTCCAAGCCACAGCAGACACAGAAATTACAGCCGATGCAGATTGCCTGTGTGGCCTATATTCTTTTACTGGTGGCTTTGACCTTGGGTGGTTTACTGAGTGGACTGGTGTTGTTGCTGGTCAGCCTGATGAATGCGCTCAGCTACTGGCTTTATGCCCAAGACAAAGAAGCAGCCCAGTTGGGCAACCGTCGTATTCCGGAAAATACTCTGCATCTGGTGGCTTTCTTGGGCGGCTGGCCAGCAGCATGGCTGGCACAGCAGAAATTACGGCATAAAACACAAAAACAACCTTTCCGGCAGATATATTTTTGTACCATAGTCTTTAACATCATTTTGATTATATGGCTAATTTCCCCATTGAATAGTTTAAATATCTAGGGGGAAGTACTAGGAGGGGACGTGAACTATTCCATTGATAAAGATTCAAACCGCACACTGACTTTTGCACTGTACATTTTATATATTGTGGCCATTTTTAGTGCTGGCCTGCTGGCTCTTGTGGCGTTGATCATTAACTATGTGAAACGGCACGATGTGCGCGGTTCCATCTTTGAAAGCCATTTTACCTGGCAGATCCGCAGTTTCTGGTGGTATCTGTTCTGGAATATCGTCGCCTTTATTCCATTTTTCTTTTTGTTCTTTACCGGTGAAGATCCTAACCTGTTTGCAGGGGTCGCATTTGGTGCATCCGCGTTCTGTTTAGTGGTGGTGGTTTTGGCCTGGATCTGGATTGTGTATCGGGCGATTCGCGGCATCATGCGCTTAAATGACAATAGACCGATGTATAGCAAATAATTTTAGCCGTATTTCCCTAGAGAAAAAAATCCCTCTTTTTCAGGGGGATTTAGCGGAATTAAGAAAGATCTTGCTTTAATTCTTCTGTTGGTTGTTTTCTTAAAAACTTCGGTTTCCATTCACTGGCAATCACGCCCAGTACCACCAGCAATCCGCCTAATAAAGCCAGTGACGGTAAACGTTCTCCGGCCAGACGGCCAAACAGGGCTGCCCATACCGGTTCGCCGGCATAGATAATCGCTGCCTGTGATGGGTCGACCATGCGCTGCGCCCAGTTCATCACCAGTTGAATCAAGGCACTGGCAATGCCCAAACCGACTAAAATCCCTGCCAGATGCCAGTGGAATTCAGGTAGCTGAGATTCACCTAAAACAGGTGCGATCATAAAGCAGAACAGGGACGCAAAAATCAGTTGCAGCACGGTGACCCGGCGTACATTCACCTGCTCGACAAAATGGCTGATAAAAATAATCTCCAGTGCAATCGCAATCGAACCGAGCAAAGTCAGGGTTTGCCCGAAACTGAGCTGAATCGCAGCAAAACCATTTCCTGTCAAAAACACCAGACCGATAAAGGCAAACAGCGCTCCGATCCAGGTCATGACATGCGGTTTTTTACGGAACATGAGCCAGAGCAGGATCGGAACCAGCGGAACATACAAGGCCGTTAAAAAAGCCGACTCACTGCTGCTGATGGTCTGCAAACCCACAGTTTGGGTGCCGTAGCCGATGGCGATCATGATCCCAATTACCGCGCCAGCGAACACCTCTTTCAGGTTCATGCCTTTTAGCGACTTTAGGGAAATCAGGGTGACGGCAAGCGCTGCTGCAGCAAAACGCAGGCCGACAAACATAATCGGACTGCTAAAGTTCAGCCCGTATTGCACGGTAGTAAAACTGCCACCCCAGATAATGGTGATCAGGATCAAGGCGAGTTGCGGCGCTTTCACCATCCAGCCGGAGTGATTTTTGGAAATAAGTGTAGACATGCCAGGAGATCAGAAAATTAAAAAAATAAAAAAGAGGTCCGAAGACCTCTTTTACAGCAGACTTAATTATAGCGCCTGTTGCTCATCTAGCAATAACTGTGCTTCACGCAAGCTTAATGTACCTTCGTAAATCGCACGGCCGGTAATTGCACCTAAAATACCCGGTTGGTCTTTCAGGTTACGCACGTCATCCAGATTGGTCACGCCGCCTGAAGCAATCACAGGCAAACCTGAGTATTGCGCCAGATTCACGGTTTGCTCAATATTCACACCCTGCATCATGCCATCACGCGCGATATCCGTGTAGACAATGCTTGACACGCCCGCATCGGCAAAACGTTTCGCCAGGTCAGTAGCCTTGACATCAGTCACATTGGCCCAGCCATCTGTTGCTACCATGCCATTCATGGCATCAATCCCAACAATAATATGACCGGCAAATTTTCGACATGCTTCTTCAACAAATTCAGGATCCTGAACTGCTTTGGTACCAATGATCACAAAAGAAACACCGGCTTGCAGATAATGCTCAATGGTTTCCAGAGAACGGATACCACCACCAATCTGGATCGGCAAATCAGGTTGAGATCGGACGATGGCTTCAACCACTGGTTTATGGATTGGCGTACCTGCGAAAGCACCGTTTAAATCTACTAAATGCAAGCGGCGAGCGCCTTCATTTACCCAATGCTGTGCTGTTGCGACCGGATCGTCTGAAAATACGGTATCGTCTTCCATACGACCTTGTTTTAAACGGACACATTTGCCATCTTTCAGGTCAATTGCAGGGATGATCAGCATGCTTTCGCTCCTTGCTTAATCTTTAGAATGAATTTGAGTGTATTCATCTTAGCAAATAAAGTCGAAATTTCTAACTCTTAAACGGTATGAATAAAGAAAACCTGTCCATAGATAGGTAGCAGTGAGGTAATTTATTTTAATGGTTTTAGTGATCCGTCTCTTGAATGGCGATCAGATGTTCCACAACGGGTCGTGTACTGAGCGGGTCGATAATCGAAGCTGTAAGATCTACTAAAGTCACAGCTCTCTCATCGACCGCGTTCATCACAGCTTTCATGCGTACATCAAGTTGCCAGTACCAGCAGGCCATGCAAGCGATTAAGCCGTCGATGAAGGGCGGATTCTTAATTTTAATGAAGTATTGGGAATCTCTCTGGATAATAAATCCCGACGCAGTAATTCTTCAAATACCAGCATGGGCGCATAGGCATCTGCGGCTGCATAATCAATTTGTGCCGGGCTGAGCTTCTTGCTGGCCCAGTTCGAGGTACTAATCCGTTTGGATTTAGGAAAATTCAACTGAAACAATAACGCCATGGCATTTTTTAACCCGACCGGATTGTTTAAACCAAAAGCTTTAAAACATTTAGACAGTTCAATCACACTATTCAGTTCAATGCCTTTTTTACGGAACAGGTGCGCATCATTTTTCAGACCAAAGCCGACCTTGATCTGATCACGACTGGCAAAAATCGGTTTAAGAAAATCCCAGATCGCCGGATTCATTTGAAATAAATAGGCTTTGTCTAAAGTCGCCAGCTGAATCAGATGTGGCCCAGAGGAGACTTCCCCGACTTTAAAGGTCGGCTTGGATTCAGAATCGAAACCTAGGACTGCATGGCTTTTTAGCTCCTGTTCAAGAGCATAACATTGTTCCATGCTATTAATCACCTGAATCTGTTGCATCGGAAGATTTTGAAATACAGGAAAGGCCTGAATTTGTTCCTTGCTTGGTAAAATGTCCAGCCGCTGTTCCATACGCATTAATCATGAAATGAATGCGTTCAGCTTAATCACTTTTGCTGTTCTAGGCAAAATAAAGCCCATGCAGAATGGGCTTTATGCAAAATTTAACAAGGATTAATCAGTGTGATAGCTACTCTGTTCGATCTGCGCCTGTTGAGCACGTTCAACATAATTCTGATAAGCAGGGACAGCAAAGGCTGCCAAAATAACTGCAAGTACCAGATACAGCACCACCAAAAGCGTTTCCCAGCCACGTGTCGTGCGTGGAGGGCCATATTCATTACTTTCGTTGTGACCGGGTGCCAATAACAGGTAAAGTGTAAAGACAAGGTTTACGACCGGCACAAAAATCAGTAAAGAAAGCCAGCCATTATGATTACGGTCATGCAAACGACGAATTAAAAAAATCACGCTAAAATAAATCGCAACGCCGTAGATCAAAACCAACAGCACCATTAAAGGCATGGACATTTTACCATCTAAAGTCTCTGGACTCATTCCAGGTAAAATGAAAGCAGCAATGATCCCGATGATCATAAAGCAAAAACCCAGCAGCATATTCCATGCGATATAAGAACGTCGCCCAAAACGTCCTGATGCATTCCACCCCGAATCCTGAATTGTATTACTCATTATTTTTCCTTTGTTTTCATTAGATTTTTTATAAGCAACTCTATGATAAAGAGATTTTTTATAAATGAAAAGTATAAAAAATAATCAATAAAAAGCCCGCGATCTGCGGGCTTTTTAGGCGAAAGGAAAATCAGATTCTCCAGTCCACAAAGTTTTTCAATAATTGCAAACCGGCGGTATGGCTCTTTTCCGGATGGAACTGGGTCGCGAACAGGTTTTCTTTATGAATTGCAGTACAGAACTCAATGCCATAGGTACAAGTAGCTGCCACCAAGTCTGAATCTTGTGGTTCTACATAGTAGCTATGTACAAAGTAGAAACGCGTATCCTGTTCGATATCGTTCCACATCGGATGATCGGGATCAGCCTGATGCACCTGGTTCCAGCCCATATGCGGTACTTTTAAACCTGCCATTTCCGGAAAATGCTTAACCGCACCTTCAAAAATACCCAGTGCATCGGTACCACCATTTTCTTCAGAATGCTGCATCAAGGCTTGCATGCCGACACAAATGGCCAACACCGGTTTGTTAAATACGGCATTGCGTACCACTTCATCAATTCCGGCTTCATGCATACCTTGCATGCAGTCACGCATCGCGCCTACGCCCGGAAAGACAATCTTGTCTGCTTGCGCAATCAGTTTTGGATCATTGGTCACATCAACTGTGGCACCGACATGTTCTAATGCTTTTGCCGCAGAGTGCAAATTTCCCATGCCATAATCAAGAAGGGCAATACGGGTCATTACAGCGTACCTTTGGTTGAAGCTACCGTATTGGCAGCACGTGGATCCACTTCACAGGCCATACGCAGCGCACGCGCAAATGCTTTAAATACGCTTTCGATCTGGTGATGGCTGTTTTTGCCTTTCAGGTTGTCGATATGCACCGTCATCAAGGAATGGTTCACAAAGCCCTGGAAAAATTCAGAGAATAAATCCACATCAAAACGGCCGATCATGGCACGAGTAAATGGAATATCCATAAACAGGCCCGGACGGCCAGACAGATCCACCACGACACGGCTTAAAGACTCATCGAGCGGTGCATAGAAATGACCATAGCGTTTCAGGCCTTTTTTATCACCCAGTGCCTGCGCGAAAGCCTGACCCAGCGTAATACCGCAGTCTTCCACGGTATGATGGTCGTCGATTTCCAGGTCACCATCACAATGAATATCGATATCAAACAGGCCATGACGCTTGATTTGATCAATCATATGATCTAAAAAGGGAATACCCGTGTTTAAGGTGCCTTGACCAGTACCGTCGAGATTCAAACGAACTCGAATTTTGGTTTCGTTGGTATTTCTTACCACTTCACTGATACGATCTGTCATAGACACGTTCCTCAAATACGTCAAAATGATTGATGTAGAAAATATTTTCGCCGTGACGACGTCACCGCATATTAGATTGCTCAGGAGGGTTTATCAATGCCTATCACCGTACATGCTTATACTTCTTTAGAAAATGACGAAGTGCGCAGCCAGCTTGAGCGACTGTATGACACGAGCCCTGAATTTAGTGACGGGGCAGATGCCATGGAACAACTAGAGCAAAACCTTGCACAGTATACCTCAGTTTATAGCGCAGAATTTAATAGCAAAATTATTGGGGCAATCTGGTGCACCGGACAGGGTGAAAGCCGGATTCTGGAAAATATCGTGGTACATCCGGCCAATCGCGGTCGTGGTGTGGCAGAAAGGCTGGTCAGCGAAGTCTGCCGCATGGAAGAAGAAAAAGGCGTGAAAAACTTTGTGCCGGGCTGTGGGGCCATTCATCGTTGTCTGGCCAATCTGGAAAAAATCTGAAGATAGAGCAATATCAAGCAGCCGTTAGGCTGCTTTTTTATGTAAATAAACGCTTAAATCTGTTTTATTACTGAGGTCTTTGGTAAAAACTGTTCGATTTATGACTCAAATTCACGCGAGTTGATGGAAAAGTAAACATTTAACGAAAATTATTCTCTCTGCTCTTGACGATTTACAGCTGAAACTGTTTAATACGCGACATCGGCGTGATAGCTCAGTAGGTAGAGCAACGGATTGAAAATCCGTGTGTCCCCAGTTCGATCCTGGGTCTCGCCACCATATTTTAAAACGATTTCAAAGTTTTCAATCCCTGATCCCATCAGGGATTTTTTTTAGGCCAAAAATCAGCCACTCAAATATTTTTTTCATAATTTTGATTGACTAATGAGGCCAGATACGGCTTAATACACCGCATCGGCGTGATAGCTCAGTAGGTAGAGCAACGGATTGAAAATCCGTGTGTCCCCAGTTCGATCCTGGGTCTCGCCACCATATTCAAAAAATCCTCAAACTTGGTTTGGGGATTTTTTTTGCCTGCACCAAAGCCAGATCAGCATTCTTTTCTATTTTTCAGTTGTTTCAACTTCTGCTTTTTCTAGGTTTCCTGCCTTTTTATGCATCATTGACCGTTTATCAAACTTAACAATAGGCACTGGTATTATTTGTAAGATTTAGCTTTGATGCTTTCCCTTTTCCAAACGAGGGTGAAAATGATGAATCTGCTAACATTAATTAAACTCGGCTTTCTTACGGCCTGTACTGCTTTTAGCCTACCGATATTAAGCCATGCTGCGCCTGCTGCTAATTCTGTCGTCTTGCCGACCCTGACTGTCATGGCGGAACCGGAACTGCGCGCCGTGACTGAAAAAATGTTGCCTTATCAGGAGCAGAACAGCCAGCGTAAGGCCCTGCAAATGCGCCTGATGAAAATTGAACGCGAACTGCAGGACTACACGGTCAATGCTGATTTCGCGGGTGATATTGAAATTCTACCTAGCAGCAATCCGGCACGACTGGATAGCCTGCCACCCGGTCTGCAACAGTATGTGCAGGCGATTGCAGATGGTTTGCGCTCTGCTGACCCACGTGATGGTATTTATCTGATGCTGGTGCCCTTTGGCATTAACCGTAATGCAACTTCAGTTCAGACTGCCCGAGAACAGTTCAACCTGAACAATATTGATCGGGCGCTGCTGAATGAATGGTGTTCGGCGAACGGTTGCTAGATAAAATCAAACGATTCAGCACGAGATTAAAACAGGAATTTTGATCAAATTTCCTGTTGGAACGGTCCGTGCCTTTGCAGAGGTTTTGTATAGAAGAATTGATTAGTGTTTAAAAAATAAGCATAGTGGATGTACATCAACAAGATCTGACTGACAGAGCTGGAGCGTATACATGCCGCGTGTTTTTATGATTGTAGCCGCTGTGACACTGGCAATTTTTATTGGGCTGTTTTATCAGAATTCAGTTCAGCAAAAACATCAGGCCGAGCTGCTCGAATATGAAACCGTGCTCGAAGAAAAAACCGAGAGCATTGCGCAGCAGGCACAGGACTGGTCTAAACCGATTCAGATTGAACTTGAAGATGACCGTCTGGATGGTGACTATGCCATCATGGCTGAGTTTATGCTGGGGCAATTGCGCGACAGTGCCGAGGAACGTAATCAGTATCTACGCGACTTAAAAGCCGCCAACTGGCAGAATTTTCTGAATATCGACCGCTTGGCCAAGGATCAGGCACAAGGCTATAAAGAAACTGAAGCCATGCTCAAGCAAGTCCATCAGATTGTGAACAGCTATCAGCAGAAAATCCAGCAGCGCGATGCCGAGCTGATCGACAAGGCACAACAACTGGATATTAAAAACCGTTATCGCCAGCAACTGAGCCTGACCCTGAAAGACAGTCAGCAAAATAGTAATGCACATGTCATTTTTGAAATTGAAAAACAGACGCTGGCCAAGGCTGATGCCTTATTTGCAGTACTGAAAAAGCATAAATGGCAAAAGAAAAATAACACCTTTATGTTCTATGACGATAAAGCCGTGCAAGAATTTAATGCGCTGTATAAAGAAATGCTGCACTTGAATAAACAGATGGAACGAGTGGCAACTGCCAATCAGAAAGCGGTTGAAAACAAGTTGTAGCATGACCTAGATGACAGGATTGCCATAGGACTGTCATCTGCTGTTCAAACTCGCTTGCTAAATTGAAGGGGTCGCACAGATCACGACATAACATTCAAGCAGGTGAGTCATGCAAACAATTCAGGTTTTTGCTGATATTCAGCAGGTGTACGGTGAGTTTGTCGCAAATAAAACAGATCCAAAATTAGAAAGGATGAATAATGGGGACAAGAACCGGTTGTTCTTGAATCAATATTTCACGCTGATCGAGGACTGGCACTATACCGAACAGATTGTGATTCAGTTCAATCAGCAGTATTTCAGTCTGGATCTGGGGAGCGTACCGGATTTTATGGATCAGGATAAATACATCAACTGGCTGAAGTCGGAACTGCTGCATTAATCGAGTCGCCATATTCCTCATTAATATACAACCGAGCTGTCTCAATAGAGGCAGCTTTTTTATTTTGATAGAAAACTGGTATTGATCTTGCTGTTGCATCGGCACAGCGCGAACAGGCGCTGATTCCAATTCCGATTTGAACAGGCTATGCTGAAACTTATTACCGCTGCCAAAAGAATGACAGGCGGAGCATGGATGATATGGAGGGCAAAAAATTATGCAACAGTTGAAATGTTATAAGGAACTTCCAGTCTGGACTCAGCAGAGTATTCCTCAGGGCTTCAAGAATCAGCACAATACCAAAGCGGGTACCTGGGCGAAACTGACAGTATTAAAAGGTGAGCTGCGTTTTGCCATGCTGGAAGAATCTGGCGCAGTGCAATCCGAGCATGTGTTTACACCAGAGCAGCAACCGCCATTTATTGAGCCTGAGGCCTGGCACAAAATTGTTTCTGCCAGTGAGAATATCGAATGCCAGCTGCGTTTTTACTGCCGGCCTGAGGATTACTTCATCAAGAAATATCAGTTGAATCCTACCCATTCTGAAGTGCTGGCAGCGATGCCCTATTTAAAAGGTGGCCGTGCGCTGGACGTTGGTTGTGGTACAGGGCGTAATGCGCTTTATTTGAGTCAGAACGGCTTTAAGGTCGATGCCTGGGATGTCAACGAAAATAGTTTGCAGACTTTAAGACAGATTGTGCATACCGAGCAGATTGATCATATGCAGGTACAGCGCCGCGACCTTAACACGGATACCAGCATTGCAGGTCAATATGACTTTATCTACTGCACTGTAGTGATGATGTTCCTTGAGCCGAAAACCATTCCACCGCTCATTACACAGATGCAGCAGGCGACCGTGCCGGGTGGCTATAATCTGATTGTCTGTGCCATGGATACGCCAGATATTCCGGCACAAGCCGATTTTCCATTTGCTTTTCAGCCGGGGGAGTTGCGAGGGTATTATGAGGGCTGGAATATTGTGAAATACAATGAAGATATCGGTGAGCTGTATCGTGTCGATGAGCAGGGCCAGCGGATTAAGCAGCACTTTGCCACGATGCTGGCGCAGAAGGCTGAATAGAAGATTGAGGATTTTTTTTAAATTATCGAATTTAAATGAAACCACCTAAAACAAAAAAAGATGTCAGGCTGACATCTTTTTTTATGCTTAAAAAATCTTAAGCTGCTTTTTTAAACCAAGAGAACCAGCCTTTTTTCTCGGCTTTTACTTCTGCTTTTTCAGCAGCCGCGTCTTTGGTTTCTACTGCTTCAGTTTTTGCAGCTTCGACGTGTTGTTCTGCTGTAGCTTGAGCCGTTTCTACTTGAGTCGTCGCTTCTGTTTTTACTGCTTCAGCTTTAGTTTCAGCCGCTTGTTGAGTTGCAGCAACAGTCGCTTGAGCAGCTTCAACTTTCGCTTGTACAGGTGCAGCAGCTTCTTTGGCAACAGTTTGGGTTGTTTTAGTTACAACAGTTGCTGGCGCAACTTGAGCTTCAGTTGCCATTGCAGATGCAGAAGTCGCTACGATTGCAGTCGCGATCATTGTTTTAAGCATGTTCATATAAACCCTTTTAAGGAAATAGGAAAAAAGAGGCTTGATCATACGCATATAAAATTTAAGTAATTCATAAATAAGTTTTAAATGATTGAGAAATAAACCAATTTTACAAATAAATAACATTTATAAAAATTAAACATAATTTGGCTATAGAGGTGTTCTGATGGAAAAATAAACTAACTACCATTACTATAATCATTTAAATACATATTTTATAATTTGGGGTCTTTTTTGGATATTACGGAAAGTTTAAAAGAAATAATTAAAGAAAGTCCAACAGCTCCATTTCTTTTTATAGGCTCAGGATTCTCAAGACGTTATCTAGGCTTAGAAGATTGAAAAAGTTTACTAAGTCGATTTGGATCGAATTTACCTTCAGGATTTATCCGTTATATCAGTGAAAGTAACGGTGATCTAGCATTGGCAGCGGAAAAAATGGCAGAGCCATATTCTGATTATTGGTGGTCACTACCTGATTCACACATAATATCTAGTCAGGCGGATTGGTATGCTCATATATCTTCTCCATTAAGATATGATATTTGTAATTATCTAAAATCATTAGATATTCATAAGAAAGAACTACTAGATGAATTAAATATTCTTACATCAAAGAAAACGATTATTGATGGAATTATTACGACAAATTGGGATTTACTTTTAGAGCATCTCTTTGAAGAAGAAAATTATAAAGTTTATGTAGGTCAAGGAAATTTGCTGTTTTCAAATCCTCAAAAAATAGCTGAAATTTATAAAATTCATGGATGTTGTACAGATCCAAAATCACTAGTTTTAACAAAAAATGATTATGAGGATTTTCATAAAAAGAATAGATATTTAGCAGCAAAGCTTCTCTCAATATTTTTAGAACATCCAATTATATTCATTGGTTATTCTATGAATGATGAAAATATAAGATCTATTTTATGTTCTATCTCAGAAATGATGTCAAATGATGAACATAGAGCTAAATTAGCAAATAATCTGATTTTTATTAGTTGGGAAAAGGGAGGAGAGGATTCTATTTCTAAAACACACTTTAGTTTTGTAGATAATATAAGTATTCCTATAACAGAAATTAGAACTGATAATTTTTCGAAAGTTTATTTAGCTCTACAAGGTAATGAACGTCAAATCCCTGCTTATATATTGCGTATTTTTAGAGAGCAATTTTATGAAATAGTTCAAGGTGCGGCACCAGATAAAAAATTATACTGTGCTACAAATGTTGAAGAAATCATGCAGGGAACAAATAAAATTGAGTTTGTTGCAGGTTTTGGTGTTGCTCAACAAGGATATAGTGAAGTTGGCTTAAAAGGTGTTAATTTCAAAATGATTCTATCGGATGCTATATATGGAGATATTGAGTTTGATAGAGCACAAATTTTAAATAATACACTTCCAGATATTTGCAAGTCAGCAGTTTATGTACCTATTAGATCTCTTGCGAAAGTCATTATTGAAAATTTATCCGGTTTACCAATGCAGCTATTAAGTTGACGCGTAAACCAAATCTTTTCCGTCTATTTCGATAGCGTTCACTTAATATTCTAAATGTTTTCAATTGACTATTGATGTGTTCGATCACAACTCGTATTTTTCCAATCATTTTATTGTACTTTTTCTCAACATCAAATAAGGGTAAATTCTTCTTTTTCTTTATTTGCATCAATAAGTTAAAGCCATCTTGCTCTAATCCATAGTAACCTAAATCGGTCATAATATATTCACAATGTTTGAATTTCTTAACCGTTTTTCTTGCCAGTTTAATGTCATGCTGACTGCCATTCGATATATCTAGCCCTATGATTTGTTTGCTCTTCGGATGATAGATCACTTGTACTTTTAGCGTATGTTTCTTCTTTTTACCACTGTAGAACTTACTCTGATTTTTTTTTCGGGCGTTCTATTGAACATTCTGTGGCATCAATAATGACCCAGTTAAAGTGTTCGTCTGCTGTGGTAATGCTTCGTTTTGGCAGAGTAAAACGTCTTGATTTCATTAATGCATCTTCAACTTTTTTAATGGTTCGATTCACATTGCTTTCAGCGATATGGTAATTTGCCGCCAATTCCAGTTGAGTGCTGTAGTTCCGTAAGTAATTGAGCGTTAATAACAACTGATCCTCTAAATCTAAAGTATGAGGACGACCTGATTTCTTTTTGAGTGATTCTGCTCTTTCTAAAACATCTACCATTTCGGTAAAAACTGGTCGAGGTACGCCAACCAGGCGTTTAAATTCAGAATCTGAAAAACGGTTTAATTTCTGATATCTCATGAAATCTATATTGAGGTGGTTTTTACTTTCGCAAGAGGTCTATTCAAAGATTTATTAAAGCTGACCCAAATTATAAGCCTTTTAAAAATGCGCCTGAGAATTTTAAAAATTTATTTAATTTTAATGAAAGAACATTTATTTCTAAGATAGCTAATGGCTATAGAAAATCATATAGAGCGAAGAACCTTTCTTCATTAAGTATTCTTGAATTAATTAAAAATACTCAGTTTAGCGATTCAATTCGTGCTGACTATTTAGGTCAATATATTGTTGATAATAGCTCAGAGGAGAATCTAAGAATTTTATTAGATTATCTAAAAGAAAAATTCGAAGAAAGCTGGAATAATTCTAACTATAAGCGTTTAGTTTGTATTTATGATTGCTTAGTCAATAAAAAAGAAACCCCGCATTAAGCGGGGTTTCTTTTTATCTCGGTATTTAAGAATTAAACACGTTCGATAATGGTCGCAATACCTTGACCTAGGCCGATACACATCGTCGCAAGACCGATTTGCGTATCTTGCTGTTCCATTACGTTCAGCAATGTTGTTGTGATACGCGCACCAGAACAACCCAATGGGTGACCCAATGCAATCGCGCCACCGTTATGGTTCACGATGTCTTGCTTATCATAAATGCCTAAGCCTTTAAGAACAGATAGACCTTGTGCAGCAAAGGCTTCGTTCAATTCAAAAGTCTGAATATCAGCAATTGACAGGCCAGCACGTTTCAACGCTTTTTGTGTTGCCGGAACTGGACCATAACCCATGATCGCAGCATCACAGCCCGCAACCGCCATAGAGCGAATTACAGCGCGTGGCTTAAGACCTAAAGCTTGAGCACGTTCAGCAGACATCAACAACATTGCAGAAGCGCCATCAGACAAGGCTGATGAAGTCGCTGCAGTTACTGTGCCGCCTTTCGGATCGAACACTGGACGCAAAGATTTGAACGATTCAAGGTTCGCATCTGGACGGATCACTTCATCGATATCACACAGGATTTTGTAGCCATCTGCATTATGACCTTCAATGCCGACGATCTCATTCTGGAACAGACCGTTTTCAGTCGCAGCCCAGGCACGGCGATGTGATTCCACACCAAACGCATCCTGTTCTTCACGGCTAATGCCGTTCATGCGACCCAGCATTTCAGCAGTTAAGCCCATCATGTTCGACGCTTTTGCATAATGCTTAGACGCTTCAGGGTTCAGGTCGATGCCGTGCATCATGCCGACATGGCCCATGTGCTCAACACCACCGATGATGAAGATATCACCCTGGTTCGTTGCAATTTGCGCAGCCGCAGTGTGAATCGCCTGCATAGACGAACCACAAAGACGGTTTACCGTTTGGCCTGCAACAGTTTTCGGCAGGTCTGCCAGTAATGCGATATTACGGGCAATGTTCATACCTTGTTCTAGGGTTTGATTCACACAGCCCCAGATTACGTCTTCAACTTCATGCGGGTCGAATTCGTTACGTACCAATAGGGCACGGACAAGCTCAGCAGACATCGAGTCGGCACGTACATTGCGGAACATACCGTTTTTGGTTTTACCCATTGCTGAACGTACGCCATCAACGATGACAACGTCACGTGGATTTAAAGTAGCCATTCACGTTGCTCCTTAACCGTAGAATTTTTTGTTGTTAGCAGCCATTTCGCGCAACATTTCTGGCGCTTCATAAGCTTTACCAAGGTGCGCATACTTATTGCAAAGCGCAACATACTCAGCTACACCGGTTTGATCGATGTAACGGCATGGACCACCACGGAATGGAGGGAAACCAACACCCATGATCATGGCCATATCTGCTTCAGCAGCAGTGGCTACAATGTTGTCTTCCAGGCAACGAACAGTTTCGTTACAGAAAGCCAGCATCATGCGATCAATGATTTCCTGAGCGTCAAATTCACGTTTTTCCGCAGTTGCAACAGAGGCCACAAGCTCATACGCAGTTGGATCAACCACTTTGGCTTTTTTGCCTTTACGGTCAAGTTCATACTTGTAGAAACCAACGTCGTTCTTTTGACCCAGACGTTTGTTTTCGTACATCACCTGAATCGAACCTTTGAAATCAGGTTTCATACGATCCGGGAAGCCTTCAGCCATCACTTCTGCACCGTGTACGCCAGTGTCGATACCGACAACGTCCATCAGGTAAGCAGGGCCCATTGGCCAGCCGAATTTTTCCATGACTTTATCGATTTGCTGGAAGTCAGCGCCATCTTTAAGCAACAGGTCAAATGCACCGAAGTAAGGGAACAGTACGCGGTTGACCAGGAAGCCCGGGCAGTCATTGACCACGATTGGTGTTTTACCCATTTTCTGAGCAAGCACCACAGTCGTTGCAATCGCTTCGTCAGAAGTCTTCGCACCGCGAATCACTTCAACCAGTGGCATCATGTGTACCGGGTTAAAGAAGTGCATACCGACGAAGTTTTCAGGACGTTCCAGGTTTTCAGCCAGACGCGTGATTGAAATCGTAGAAGTATTAGATGCAATGATCGTGTTTTCACGAACTTTTGCTTCAGTTTCTTTCAGTACGATACCTTTGACTTTTGGATTTTCAGTCACGGCTTCGATCACGATGTCCACTTCTTTAAACTCGTCATAGCTTAAAGTTGGACGGATGCGCGCAAGAGTTTCACCCATTTGAGCAGGCTTCATCTTCTTACGTTCAACTTGTTTGGTCAGTAAACCATTGGCTTCTTTCATACCCAAAGCAAGTTGCTGGTTACCGATGTCTTTCATGATGATCGGTGTGCCTTTGCTTGCCGCCTGGTAAGCAATACCACCACCCATGATACCTGCGCCTAGAACAGCCGCCTGGTTCACTGGATGCGCACCTTTTTCATAGCGCTTCGAGGTTTTTTTCACGATCTGGTCATTCAGGAACAAACCGATCAAGGCACCTGCTTGTGGTGTGACTGCTGCTTTAGCAAAACCTTCAGCTTCCGCTTTCAGCGCGTCATCACGATGCAGGCTCGCACCCGCTTGAAGAGAATCAAGCAGTAATTTTGGTGCAGGGTATTGAGCTGGATTAGCTTTTGCCAGAACCATGCCTTTCGATGAGTTAAACGCCATCATCTGTTCGATCGGGCTGAGTTTAACTGGATCGAGTTTTTCCTGACGCTTGGTTTTCCAGTCTAAACGGCCATGAATCGCCTGTTTTACCAGATCAAGTGCAGCATCTTGTAGCTTGTCAGCAGGAACGACAGCATCGACTGCGCCGTCTTTCAGTGCAGCAGCTGGCTTCTTAGGATTGGCCATTGCCATCCATTCTACCGCGTTGTCGATACCGATTAGACGGCTTAAACGCACTGTACCACCGAAGCCCGGGAAGATACCCAGCTTGATTTCAGGTAGGCCCACTTGTGCCTGTTCTGACATGACACGGTAGTCACACACCAGGCACATTTCGAAACCGCCACCCAGCGCCATGCCATTAATTGCAGCCACTTTAGGAATGTCGAGGTCTTCGAAGCTGTTAAAAATTTCATGTACTGGCATTGCCCAGTCAACAATCGCTTGTTCACCCTGAGCAAAGTTGTCGCCGAATTCAGTGATATCAGCACCTACAATAAATGTAGATTTGCCTGAAGTCACAATCAGACCTTGAATATCGGCATGGGAGACGGCTTCGATAGCAGCCTTGAAATCTTCAATCGTTGCACGGTTGAATTTGTTAACGGACTCACCTTGTAAGTCAAAGCGGAATTCTGCAATCCCGTCCTCAAGCATTTGGACGGTAATGGCATTGCCAGCGTGGATCATGCCCTGATCTCCTTTATTTTGGAGGACTTCTAAGTTGATGTTGTGAAGCAAGTGCGCATGTCCCGCGCACTTTTTGACTTCGCTAATCTTACGATAACTATATCCAAAAAGAACATAACAAGTTGTATCAAGCCGTGACGCAATGGTCATCAATTTCTGCCAGACTGATCCGCCCCGCTATAACTTTTCCTTTCAGTTTTCTAAAAGAAGATGAACCAAAGATTTTGTTTCAATTCATTATTTTTTATCAATCAGCCTGATAGATATGGAGCAGGGTGACTGATTTTCAAGGTGCATTTCTAGCGGAATTTTGTCAATTCAGTCAATTTCTATGCTTGAACTTGCCATTTTTAGCCTCGAAGTATGCTGAGCGCAGGGCTTTCAGGTCTTTGCTGATAGTATTTAATCAGCACAAATAACAGTGTATTAGATCATTTGAGTTACTGAACTTTTCTGATGAGATCGAAAATGGGAACGATCCTGTCGATGTGTGATTTAAAATAATTTCCATCCTGCCGGGTTGAATCCCTGTCATCTGCTATGGAATTGTTTATGATGATCTTGCACTTAGATATGGGGGATATCGATGCACGTATTTCGTTCTAAAAAAGACTGGTGGCTGCTGGCTTTTGTGATTTGTATGAGTGGCCTGTTGCTGCAACTACTGCTGACCATGCAGGCCAAAGGCACTATGCAGCAATATCCGCTGCACACTGCGGTTTATGTCCTGACTATTATCATTTTATGGTGGCCGCTGTGGAGTACGCGCTATGTGATGGACAATGGGGTGTTGACCATAAAAAGCCTGTGGTTAAGCTGGAAGATTCCGTTAAGTGAAATCCAATCCATTCAGCCCACAGACCACTCTATCATTGCGCCAGCCTTATCTTTAAAGCGTCTGCGGATTGACTATACTGATGCGGGCGTGCAGAAATTTATATTGGTTTCACCCAAAGATCAAACTGCTTTTATACAGGTGCTTCAGCCGAATAAAAACTGATATCGAGTCTGCCTTAGTTAAGCTTTTGCTTGCT
This sequence comes from Acinetobacter lwoffii, assembly GCA_963516025.1. Classification (GTDB taxonomy): domain Bacteria; phylum Pseudomonadota; class Gammaproteobacteria; order Pseudomonadales; family Moraxellaceae; genus Acinetobacter; species Acinetobacter lwoffii_R. Next base: position 21,639 of record CAUPZU010000020.1, on the reverse strand, counting down.
CAGGCAGAACCACCAGCTGTCCATCGACACAGTCCAGATGCAGACTGAACTGCTCAGGCTGGTTTAAAAAATACAGCGCCAGAATCGGCTCCAGTTCGGTACGCATCTTGCGGCCCAAATGTCGGGCGCCGTAACGAATATCATGGTCCTGATAGAAATAGGCTTTGGCTGAAGCGCTTAAATGCACGCTGCGTTGCTGATGTTGCAAGCGCTTGTTCAGTTTATCCAGTTCAATTTCGACCAGACGTGGCAGCGCATCATGCTGTACCGCCTGATAATTTAGGCTGCGGTCAATCCGGTTCAGAAACTCGGGGTCGAATTTACGCTGCATGACTTTTTCAATGATGCGCTGGATGGGAGCGCGCTTCAGACACAGGGCCTGCATTTTCTCAGGTAGATAACTGAGTTTGTCCAGATATTGCTGCGCTGCCTGTGCCCCGACATTGCTGGTCATAAAGATCATGCAGTTGCGAAAATCGATAGTTTTAGTACCCGCTGTTAAGGTCAGCCGGCCAGTATCCAGCACGTTCATCAAGCCGCGAATCACCTCGTTGCTGGCTTTTTCCAGTTCATCAAACAGCATGATGCCGGGTCGGGTGTGGCTGCCGGCAATCGCAGTTTCATCAAACAGGCTGTGACCTTCCTTTGATCCCACATAACCGGGCGGTGCGCCGGTCAAAGCCGCCGCATAATGTTCCTGTGCCAGAGTATTCATATCAATCCGGCAAAAGGCATCCGGGCGGCCATAGATCGCATCGGCAATCAGACGCACGGTTTCAGTTTTACCGACGCCAGTAGGGCCCAGCATCAAGGTAACCGACAAAGGGCGATCCGGAATGGAAAAATCTGCCTTGACCACATGCAACATTTTTTCAATTTCATTCAGGGCTGCATCCTGCCCAATAATCCGTTCACGTAGCAGTTGCATTACCTTACTCGCTCGGCTCGAAATGAAAACGCGGTTTGCCAATCAGGCGATCACGTTCAGACGGGTGATGGGTGGAGGTGGAGGGTTGAACAATATGAATGCCCGATTGCTGCAGGGTCATGCGAATCATCTCAAAACTAGACTTTTTGAGCATAACAAAGTTAAAGGTTGAAACTTATAGCTTTTAACAATCAGTTTATGTCGTGAGGATTATAGATTGGGGGGATAACCCGACAGGAACTTTAAGATTGGATGGCAACTTCAGGGGAATTTTGTGTTTTTGCTTGAAAATGACGCAACAATCATCACATATATCTGCAGATTGTAGGTGAAAAATAGGCTTTAGGTGAACGAAAACGCACGCCCCCATATTGAAAAAATCCTGGCGAATATGACCAGCCTGCCCGGGGTCTACCGGATGTATGGCAAAGACGGTGAATTATTGTATGTGGGTAAAGCCAAAAACCTGAAAAACCGGGTCTCCAGCTATTTTGTCAAAACGCTGGATCATCCCAAAACCCAGGCCTTGGTGGCACGGATTTATGATATCCAGACCCTGGTGGTACGTTCTGAAACTGAAGCCTTGTTGCTGGAACAGAACCTGATCAAGCTGCATCATCCGCCCTATAACATCATGCTGCGTGATGACAAATCTTATGTCTATATTTTTGTTTCGGCAGATAAACCCTATCCGCGTTTAGCCAGTGGGCGCGGCAAGGGCAAGCACCAGGTGGGCAAGTTTTTTGGACCTTATCCGAGTGCGTATACCGCCCGGGATACTCTGGTGGTGCTACAAAAACTGTTCAATGTGCGTTCCTGTGAAAACAGTTTTTTTGCCAACCGGACCCGGCCATGTCTGCAATACCAGATCAAACGCTGCTCTGCGCCCTGTGTCGGATTTATTTCTCCGGAAGACTATAAGGCAGATGTCGATAACTCGATCCGATTTTTGCAGGGCGATACCAAGGAGCTGAATCAGGAACTGATCGCAAAAATGGAAGCGGCCGCTGAAGCGCTGGAATTTGAAAAAGCGGTGTTCTATCGTGACCGGATGGCATTGTTAAGAGACGTACAGTCGCAGCAGGCGATCTATAAGCTCAAAGGCGAAGCCGATATCCTGTCGATTGCCTATCAGGCCGGGGTGACCTGTGTGCAGATCATGCATGTGCGCAACGGCAAAATGCTGGGTGGAAAAAGTTATTTCCCAGATATGCTCAGTGATGACCTGGGGCAGATGCTGGCCGATTTTATTGCCAATTTTTATTTTCAGGTGGCCGATGAAATTCCGGCTGAACTGATTGTTAATCTGGAAGTGGCTGATCGTAAGGAACTGGAAGCAGCACTGTCGCAGCATTTTGGCAAGAAAATCCAGATCAAGTCCAAAGTCCGCGAAACCCGGGCCGAATGGCTGGAACTGGCGCAGATGAATGTACAGCACGCGATTCAGGGCAAGCTGGCCAATCATATAGAATTAAATGAGCGTTTTCATCAGCTGGAGCAGGTGGTCGGCCGTCCTGTAGATCGGATTGAGTGCTTCGATATTTCACATACCATGGGCGAAGATACCGTGGCGTCCTGTGTGGTCTTTGACAGTGGTGGTGCGCGCAAGCGTGATTATCGCCAGTTTTCCATTCATGATATTCAGGCGGGCGATGACTATGCCGCCATGCGTCAGGCGCTGACCCGTCGTTATAAAAAAGCCCTATTGCCGGACCTGCTGTTGATTGATGGTGGCAAGGGGCAATTGCACATGGCGATGGAAGTCATGCAGGAACTGGGTCTGGATGCCTTTATGGTTGGTGTGTCTAAAGGTGAGGGACGTAAGCCCGGTCTGGAAACCCTGCACTTTACCGATGGCAGTAAAATTCAATTACCGGAGGATCATAAGGCGCTGCATCTGATTCAGCAGGTACGTGATGAAGCACACCGCTTTGCGATTACCAAGCATCGTGCTAAACGTGACAAGAAACGAGGTTCATCAGTGCTGGAAGTGATTCCGGGGCTCGGACCAAAACGCCGTCGGGATTTGCTGACCCATTTTGGCGGGATTCAGGGCGTACTGAAAGCCTCAGAAAGAGATCTGCAACTGGTGCCGGGACTGGGTTCAGTCATGGCGCGGATGATTTATAAAGTGCTGCATGAATAACTTGGGGTTCGAATGCAAGGGCAAAAATGCGCATTGACGCATGGGTCACGTGACATTCACAACCTGATGAATTTTGCCGAATATACTGAGCATCAAGACTTACTGAGGGATCAACATGTCTTTGCATGCACTTTATGCACAAATTGCCGAACAGGAATGGGTAGAGTTTCCACAGGGATGGCTACAGGGGCGTACCCTGTATGGCGGTCTGGCTGCCGCGATGATGATGCAGAAAGCCGTCACTCACATCAATGATCCGGCCAAGCATTTACTCAGTTGTAGTGTGACCTTTGTTGGCCCGATTCAGCAAGCCAAAGTACGACTGAGTGCTGAAATCCTGCGGCAGGGCAAGTCGGTGACCACGATTGAAGTGCGCTTATGGCAGGACGACGCGGTGCAAAGTATTCTGATTGCCAGTTTTGGTATTTCCCGTGATTCAGAGATTCAGGTACAGCAACAAGCTCAGGCACCCGACTATGCTGCGCCAGAGCAACTGTTTCAGATTCCTGCGGGTTATGGCATGCCAGACTGTTATGATCATTTCGAAGTGGCCTGGGCGGATATCAATCTGCCTTGTAGTACCAGTCCTCGTCCGGACTTTGGCGGCTGGTGTCGTTTTCATCCCGAAAAACATCGCAACCGTGAATTTCTGGTCGCCGACCTGATGGCCATCTTTGATATCTGGCCACCCGGGGTGTTACCGATGTTTGAAAACATGGCGCCTGCAAGTAGTCTGACCTGGACAGTGACCTATGTGCATCCGGTTCAACATCAATTGCATGATTGGTTTAAATATAAAGTATTTACCGACTATGCTGCGGATGGTTATGCGACGGAGCATGCCTATCTCTGGGATGCCGAAAATCGCCTGATTGCGATGGCAAGACAAACAGTGACGGTGTTTGCCTAGTGACACTGCAAGTCAATTCGTATAAAGTGAAGCCTATTAATGATGGATCAAACCTCTAAAAAAGTGTGCATTTTCATCGTACATGAGGGGAACAATTGGCGGTGTCTATGACTACAGGTCGTATCCTGAATATTCCAAATATCTTGACCTTGGCGCGTATCGCTCTTATTCCGGTATTTTTATTGGTGGCTTACTGGCCGCCTGCAATGGGCTTTGATGCTCATAACCCCGATATGACGCGGCATATCATTTTAACCACGATCTTTGTGGTGGCTGCGGTAACGGACTGGTTTGATGGCTATCTGGCACGTACATTAAACCAGACTTCCGCTTTTGGGCGGTTTCTCGATCCGGTTGCAGATAAATTGATGGTCGCAGCTGCACTGATTGTATTGGTGCAATGGCAGCCTTCCATGTCGATGGCTTTTGCTGCGATTGTAATTATTTCGCGTGAAATTACCGTTTCAGCCCTGCGTGAATGGATGGCAGAACTCGGTGCGCGGACCAATGTTGCGGTTTCAACAGTGGGTAAATACAAAACCGCTTTTCAGATGATCGCTATCACCGTATTCCTGCTGAACTGGCCACCGCTAGAAATGCTGGCGTATGCCTTGCTATACACCGCAGTGGTACTCACTTTATGGTCGATGTTCATTTATCTGAAAGCGGCTTGGCCATATCTGAAACAGCCTTAATCGAAATGAAAAGAGAAGCTCCTTGAAAGGGGGCTTTTTTTATGCGCTTAAATTATCAAGCCAATCGGCAAATTGCAGGCAAAAAAATACCCAGTCTTTGGGGGAAGAACTGGGATGAAATCGGGGTATTTGTTGCTTATTATTATAGTTATTCAAAGATATCTCATCTTCTTAGGGCTCATTATAGAGAGACAGTTTTTTTTAATCATGTGGCTTCTTGTAGCAGAATGTTGTGTTTTGTGAATACTCTGTATATTGCTTTTACAATCCATTATTTTGATACAAATCTAAATGTTTTTCAGCAGGATAGTGACTGACTCGATAGACGAAATAGGATAAGTGAAAATCTGTTTTTTGTGCCCTAAATATTGGTTAGTAAGATTTGCTAGATTTAGTCAAAAAATCCCCTGAGATAGCGGATAGATTTATGCCTACGCGGACTTCATCTTTGTCTCGTGTAACAAAAGAAAAGCAGGGCTTTAATGTGAAAAGCTTCTGTATGGGGAGCTCTTTACATTCAAAACTACGTGCTTAGCTGGTCTTGAGTAATGTTTAGAACAACACATAAAAAAGAATCTCCAAAGTTGGAGATTCTTTTAGATTAAAGTCTACGCGGACTTCGTCCTTGTCTTACGTAAAAAAGAAAAGCAGTGCTTTCTTTTTTACTCAGGCTTCAGCCCTTCGGCTTTTTCTAGGGATGCATCATTGTTAAAGAACTTTTCACGCTGTTCTTCAAGAAACTTTTTCGCATCTGCTTCAAACACGTTCAAACGCTTTTCATTAATTAGCGTAGTCTGGTGTTTTAGCCATTCTTGCCAAGCCTGTTTAGACACGGTGTCAAACAATTCCTGACCCTTTGGCCCCGGGAATGGAGCAAAGTCTAAACCTTCCATGTCCGCCTGATACTTACGGCAAAAAACTTGTCGAGACATATCCATACTCCAAAATTATGCGTAAAGTTGTTCCAAACGCGCATGTGCACGCTCAATGGCTGCTTTCACTTGAGCAGGCGCGGTGCCACCAATGTGATTACGGGCATTCACCGAAGCTTCAAGAGTTAGGGCTTTTTCAAATACGTCTGCTTGAATCAGGTCAGAGAACTGTTGCAGTTGTTCGAGTGTCAATTCAGACAGGTCTTTAGATTCTTGTACACCGAGTGCAACCGCTTTACCTACAATCTCGTGCGCATCACGGAATGCAACGCCGTTTTTCACCAGGTAATCAGCTAGGTCAGTCGCAGTTGAGAAACCACGCAGCGCTGCTTCGCGCATTTCAGCAATGTTTGGAACCAGTGCAGGAATCATGTCAGCAAATGCCATGAGTGAACCACGAACTGTATCGATCGCATCGAACAATGGCTCTTTATCTTCCTGATTGTCTTTGTTATAGGCTAGAGGCTGGCCTTTCATTAAAGTCAGCAGGCTCATCAAATCGCCATAGACACGGCCGGTTTTACCACGTACCAGTTCAGGCACATCCGGATTTTTCTTCTGCGGCATGATTGAAGAGCCAGTACAGAAGCGATCTGGAATATTCACGAATTTGAACTGTGCAGATGTCCATAGAATCAGTTCTTCAGACATACGTGATAAATGCATCATAATTAAAGATGCAGCGGCATTAAATTCAATCGCAAAGTCACGATCCGATACTGCATCCAGCGAGTTTTCAGCAACAGCTTCAAAACCTAGCAGTTCAGCAGTATAAGCACGGTCGATTGGATAAGTAGTGCCTGCAAGTGCAGCAGAACCAAGCGGCATACGGTTGACACGCTTACGGCAATCAATCAGACGTTCTGAATCGCGTACCAGCATTTCAAACCAAGCCATTAGATGATGACCAAAAGTCACTGGCTGAGCGGTTTGCAAGTGGGTGAAGCCTGGCATGATGGTGTCGGTGTTTTTAGCCGCTAAGCTTAAAATACCTTTTTGTAATTTTTTCAGTAATTCCAGGATGCTATCGATTTCGTCGCGTACATAAAGACGGATATCTGTAGCCACCTGGTCATTACGGCTACGACCGGTATGCAGTTTCTTGCCAGTAATGCCGATACGTTGAGTCAGGCGTGACTCAATGTTCATGTGGACATCTTCTAAATCAATGCGCCATTCAAAGTTGCCTGCTTCAATATCGGCTTGAATCGCTGTCAGACCTTCAATAATGTCATCGCGTTCTTGCGTGGTCAGTACGCCCACTTTTGCCAGCATGGTTGCATGGGCAATCGAGCCTGCAATATCTTGTTTATAAAAACGTTGGTCAAATTGAACAGATGCTGTAAATTCAGCAACAAAAGCATCAGTCGCTTCAGAGAAACGACCGCCCCACATACCCGAAGTCTGGGCGTGTGATGGATTAGAGGAATTAGAAGATGTGGTCATGTCGGCTCAATCAGATTAAAAGCAGTAGAACGAAAAAGAGTATAACAAATTCAAAGCCCATTGCCGAAGTCACATCTGCTCAATCTTTTACATCGATAAACGAACAGACGCAAAATTCCTATTTTTTTAGCCAGATCGGCAATCTACGCTATTTGCTGGAACTGTTTGCTGGCGGCAATATTCTGGCCATGATTCTGGCGCTTGCAGAAGCGCAATCCTGGCAGGCTTTGAATGGAATGCACCTGCTGCAATATATCCTGTATATCAACTGGGTACTGTTATGTTTTGCAGCACTGGTCGAGCTGTTCCATCAAGCCTTTCAACGTATGGGAATCAAACTGGCTTTGATTTCTGGATTTCTGCTGTTACAGGCAATTGTACTGCTCACTACGGTGAACCTGAATATCTTGATATATTTTGGACAGAATTTTAATTTTCAGGATTTAAACCTGGCGATTGCGCTGGATCGGGTCGGACTCCATTTAAGTCTGGGAATTTTGCTGGGAACTTTCTGTTTTCGCTATCTTTATTTGCGTGAACAATGGGAGCAGCAGCAGCATAGCGAGCTGAATGCTAGAATTCAGGCCATGCAGGCGAGGATTCAACCGCATTTCCTGTTTAACAGCATGAATAGTGTGATCAGCCTGATCAGTATCGATCCGGACAAAGCCGAGCACATGCTGCTGAATTTGTCACGGTTATTTCGTGCCAGTTTTCAGGAATTAAAACTGGTCAGCCTGCAGGAGGAAATTGATCTGTGCCAGCGCTATCTGGAGATTGAGCAGATCCGTCTAGGTGAGCGTTTGCAGGTGGAATGGAAGTTAGAAAACAAAGACTTATACTCACAAGTTCAAATTCCATTATTAACTTTACAACCCTTGCTAGAAAATAGTATTTTCCATGGAGTTGAAAAAATTCTTACAAAGAGTACCATAAGCATATTGGTTGAAATATTGCAAAATCAAATTAATATCATCATAACCAACCCTTATGCACAGGATAATAAAACTTTAAAAAAGGGGCATGGTATTGCAATAGAAAATGTCAGACAGCGTTTGCAAGCTTATTATGGACCCAGTGTGACTTTTCAAACCTTTGCCGGCGAAGGGATGTTTACGACGGTAGTGCGATATCAATATAAATAAAAATAAATCAAAGAAATCGCAGTTAGCTTTATCATTCATCTGATGATGTTAACTGGGTAAGGAGGAGAAATGGACATCCTGATTTGTGATGATGAGCCTTTGGCCGTCGAGCGTTTATCACGTTTGGTCTCTCAACTGGGGCATGATGTGGTGGCGACAGCAAGCCATGGCCGTCAAGCGATTGATCTGGCTCACCAATACGAACCCGATGTCATCCTATTAGATATTCAAATGCCTGAAATGAACGGACTGGCTTGTGCGCAACATTTGCGTCAACTGGATCCAATGCCGGCCATTGTCTTTTGTACGGCCTATGACCAACATGCGCTGGATGCATTTAAATCAAATGCCGAAGGCTACTTACTTAAACCGGTGATGCAACAGGAATTGGCACAGGTTTTAGAGCACTTAACTAAACTTACCCAAGCTCAAATGAGCCAACTAAAACAAAAAGAAAATATGGACGAAATCAATATCAGCCGCCAGCAGATTGCGGCAAAGACCTATCGTGGTGTCGAATTGGTGCCAGTTGAAAATATCTATTATTTTCTGGCGGATCAGAAATATGTCACTGTGCGTCATAAAAACGGCAGTGTATTGATTGATGAAACCTTAAAGGAGTTAGAGCAGGAGTTTGGGAACCAGTTTATCCGGATTCATCGTAATGCCTTGATCTCGGTGCATTATCTGGATGGTCTGGAAGTGGTGAGTTCTGGTCAGTATCAGGTACGTTGTCGTGAGCTGGACGATCGTTTGGCGGTTAGTCGGCGACATTTACCGTTTTTACGAGATCGGATTCAAAAGCTTTAGCAGGGGATGAATGAGAGCATTGAGTTGAAACTTGTATAAATTCACTTGCATTTTCAAGTGAGCAGGTTAAGTTTAGACTATTGTTCTCATTTACTGTTATTGAAATTTATGAAGACCCTAAAAATTGCAACTCGACAAAGTCCACTTGCGCTTTGGCAAGCGGAACACATCCGTGCGCGCCTACAAGATTTGCACGCTGGTTTGCAGGTCGAGTTAGTCACTTTTGTTACACAGGGCGATAAAATTCTAGATACACCACTGGCTAAAATTGGTGGAAAAGGACTGTTTGTAAAAGAATTAGAAGCCGCTTTACTGGATGGTCGTGCAGATCTGGCTGTGCATTCCATGAAAGATGTCCCGATGGCCTTGCCCGAAGGTCTGAGTCTGGCAGTGATCTGTGAACGTGAAGATCCCTTAGATGCCTTTGTGTCGAATACCTACACTAGTTTTGAAGAATTGCCACAAGGCGCCAAAGTCGGAACCTCAAGCTTGCGCCGTAAAACCCAGATTTTAAAACAGCGTCCAGATCTGGACATTATCGATTTACGCGGTAATGTCGGCACACGTTTATCTAAACTGGATGCAGGCCAGTATGATGCGATTATTCTGGCCAGTGCCGGTTTAAAACGCTTGGGTCTGGCAGAACGTATTCGTCATACTCTGACGCCTGAAGTCAGTCTGCCGGCCGTGGGTCAAGGGGCATTGGGACTGGAATGCCGTACTCATGATCAGACGGTGCTGGACTTGATTCAGCCACTCCTGCATGCGGATACAGATGCGTGTGTACGTGCCGAACGTGCCTTTAATGCCTATCTAGAAGGCGGATGTCAGGTGCCGATTGCTGGTTATGCCACGCTCAAAGAGGGTGTGATTTCAATCGAAGGTCGTGTGGGCAGTGTCGATGGAACAGTTTTGCTCCGGGCACAGCATACTGGCAAAATGGCAGCTGCGGAGCAATTGGGTGTAGAGCTGGCAAAAGACCTGCTTGATCAAGGTGCTGGCGAGTTGCTGAAAGCACTCTATTCACACTGATGTTATTGATTAATACTCGCCCCAGTGATCGTGCTGCAGGCTTGACTCAACAGTTACAGGCAGCACAGGTGTCTGTTCTGGAATTGCCCTTGCTCGAACTGCATGCCATGCCTTATTCCGATGAGCTGTCGATTTTGTATCAGCAGCTGGAGCAGGCACAGATTATTGTGGTGGTCAGTCCGACGGCCGCTCAGATTGGCATGCAATATTTACAACAGGCGGGTATTAAGCTCTCGGCCTTGGCGCAGGTGCATTGGGTGTCAGTGGGAAAAGCCACTGAACAGGCACTGGCGAGCTATGGCATTCATAGTCATGTGCCTGAGGTCGAAACTTCGGAAGGCATGCTGCAATTGCCTGTGTTGAAGCAACTGGCTTCTGGTTCAGGTGTGGCTTTCTGGCGCGGAGAAGGTGGTCGTCAATTTATGATGGATCATTTACGTGCCAGCAATATTAAAGTTTTAAACTTTATTTTGTACCGGCGGCAATGTCCTAAAACGACGGCAACGATTTTGGCAGAGAATTTGGCGCTGCTTAAGACACAGCAGCGTTTTGCAGTGCTAATCACCAGTGAGGCAAGTTGGTTAAACTGGCTGATACTCTTGCAGAGGAATGCGGAGTTTATACAGCAAGCCTGTTATTTGGTTTTGGGGCCACGTTTGGCCAATATTCTTGGGGAATATCAACAGCAGCATCAGGCAAGTTTTCAATTCGTAAAAATCGATGATTTAGACGCAAATACGATCTTGCAGAAAATGGGGCTGATATTAGGGAACGCATGAAGAAACTATTCATTGTATTGTTCATCTTGAGTATGGCGTGGCTCATCAAGCTCAGCTACGACTTACATATTCTGAATAAAGCACAGACTGAATTCAATCAAAGCATCAATCAGTTACAGCAGCAAAATGCCAATCTCAATGATCAGTTCGTGGCTTTAAAACGCCAGATTTTTGCTCAACAGGAAAATGCTGGAACCACTCCATCTAAAGCCTCAGTAGGTGAAGCGGTAGCTAATGAAACGCAAAATGATATTGCCTTAATACAGCAACATCTGGATCTGATCGAATTTGCACTCAAACAGCAACAATACGCCACTGCGATTGAGAAATTAAATCAGTTATCCAATGAGCTGGATGATTATATTTTAGCGCCTGCCTTGGTCAGTAGTTTGCAGCAAGTAATTGCAAAAGATCAGGACATGCTGAAAAAATTCGTGAACAGCCGATTAGTGCAGCAAAATAAAGTAAAAGAAGTTTTGGTGCAGATGGATACTGAAATTGAAAAAGAAATTCAGACACCATATCGTCAGCGTCCAGAAACTCAACGCTCTTTCTGGCAGCGCTGGGTTCAGATTGAATCCGCAGATCAGCCAAGCACAGTCTTGATGCAACGGCATCTGGTACTGAAAGAGGCCCAGTTGCGCTTGCTCATCGCACAAAATACCTTGCAAAAAGACCAATCCGTCGCTTTTCAGCAAGCACTGAATGCCGTGATTGAAGTCTTGGAGCAATTGCCGGATGCACAGAGCCAAAAATGGATTCAGCAATTGAATCAAATCAAGGCCACCCCGATTACTCCGATTCCATTATTAAACACACGCACCCTAGTGGGCTAATTGCTTATGAAACAGATTCTGCTGGCCTATTTATTTGTCTGCTTACTTGGCATTGCGGTGCTGAGTATCCTGAGTTATGGACATGGGGCTGGCTATGTCTATCTGTATTGGCGCGAGTGGCAGTTACAAACCACCCTCTGGTTTTTGGCCGCATCCTTGGTCAGTGTAAGTTTTTTGATGCATTGCATCTGGTATGCGATCAAGCAGTATCGCAGCCGTGAACAGCGTAAAACTGAAACAGTCTTTAGTTTTTCCCGCTTGCACCCTTATGAACAATTGGCAGTCATCTGGTTATTAAACGCTGCGCAGGATCAGCGGGATTTTATTCAGCAGTCTTTCACCAAGTCGGGTTTACTCAAGCATATTATTGATGCACGTTTATCTTGGGGACAACAGCAATATACCCATGCATTAACTGCTTTAAACCAATCCAATCCCATGGCATTTGAATTGGCAGAATTACAGCGGATTGAAATTTATTTATCACAACAGCAAGGTGAACAAGCACTTACCCATTTGGAGTTTTTAAATCAGCATGAATTATCACCTTGGTTAATGCACGTTAAAACAGCCTATGAGCAGCGCCTTGTCGCCTTATGGGGGGTATTTGCCATGCAGTTTCCCTGGTTATATTTACGTTCGACCCAATATGGGCATTTAGACCAAGAAGTAAAAAAAACATGGCTTGAACAATTATTATTAGCCTATGACCAAGCCACACAGGACGATTTATTTTATTTACAGCAACGTTATTTAGATTTAAAACCGCAAATATTTGATCGTGACTATTCGGTCAAATTATTATGGTTGAAATTATTATTTAGAATGCCAGAAATGAGTGCCGAGCATGAAGTGCTTGCGATTCATTTAATGGAACAGCAGTTTAATCAGGATGTCTTTTATTTGTGGTTCCAACAACAGTTATTGCGTCAAAACCCGGATTATGATGCGATTGCACAACAGATTTCGCACTGGGAAGCCAAGTATCCGGCATTACCGGTTTTAAGCTTTGCGAAATGGCATGTGTTGCAAGCCACAGGCTATACAGATCAAGCCCAGCAACTACTTGACTTGTATCCGGATGATATTCGTATGAGTTATTTAAGAATTAAAGCTGCCTTACAAGATCGGGAGGACTTGCTACAGCAGTTAAATGCAGTATTTGAATCGAATGTAAACTTTATAGAAATTAAGACTTGAGAATAATAATGTCAGAATTAAAACAATATCCAGTTATTTATGAACAAACAGTCGCATGGGGTGATATGGATGCCTTTGGACATGTCAATAATGCCATGTATTACCGTTATGTCGAAAGTGCGCGTCTGGCTTATCTAGGGATATTAGATATACATAATGAACCGGTATTTACGGTAGTGTCTTCAAATCAGTGCCGTTATTTAAAACCTGTGGTTTTTCCTGATCATTTAAAAGTGGCAGCACGTATTGAAGAAATTCGAAATAGTGCAGTTAGAATGCAATATCTATTATGGAGTGAAAAACAGCAAAGTATTGTGGCTACTTCAGAAGCAGTGATTGTCTGTGTCGATAAAAAGACCATGCAGAAAACAGAAATTCCGGAACATATTCGAGAAAAAATCAAAGCACTTGAATTAAGCGTTCAACATGAAATTTAAAAATGAATGAAGCATTTTATTTTGTAATTTTTTTTAAACTTTATTGTTATTGCTTTAAGGTTTTATATTGAATGTTTTATTTAATATAAATATGATGGGGCTATTATTTAACAAAACGAATAATATTATTTTTCGGAGAGCATTATGCCAGATATTACGCATTTATCAGTAGAAGAGTTAAAACGTTTACAAGCAGAAGCAGAATCGCTGATTGCTTCAAAAAAAGATCAAGAAATTGAAGACGCTTATCAGCAAATCTTGGCAGTTGCTGAGAAAGTGGGTATGACGGTTGAACAGTTACTTGAATTTGGTGCATCTAAGCGTAAGAAATCGTCACGTAAGTCGGTTGAACCGCGTTACCGTAGCAAAAGCAATCCGGACGATACCTGGACTGGCCGTGGTAAACAGCCGCGCTGGTTGGTGGCTGAATTGGAAAAAGGCGCAAAGCTGGACGATTTCCTGATCTAAGCCTTCATTTGATCTGGTCATTAGGCTGTCATACAGACAGTCTATGATCATTAAACCAAGCATACCTGCTTGGTTTTTTTATATCTATGAATTGGCGTTGGCAGAAAAGTGTGCATAATGTGTGGGTATAAGGAGAAAATTATAAATGGGGATTTGGACTTGAGCGATTGGTCGTGGTGGGGATGAGCAGTAAACCGAAAACTTTAAGATGGTTGATCCTTGCTCTTGTTGCATTTTTTATTTTTGTCGTATTACAAGTGCCAGCAGCCTGGTTAATTTCAAAATTTTATAAAAATAACCAGACTTTGCATAATGTAAACGGAAATATCTGGCAGGGAAGTGCGGACTGGAAAAAAGGCAATCTTCGGGGCAGTCTGAACTGGAAAGTACGGCCGCTGGATTTGCTGTTGCTGCGAGTTGGAGCACATGTGGATTTGCATAGTGGCAATACCCAGCTTTCCGGGATCATGGCCTATGGTCTGAATAAATCTTTAATTGTCAAAAATCTTGAAGGGCAGGTCGCGCCTGAAACCTTAAAAAAAGTTGCAGACTGGCAATGGCCGAGTACTGCGATTCAGTTTAAAGATCTGGATTTTAAATATAAAAAAGATCAGGGCTTTAGTCAGGTGGCCGGGCAAATGCAATGGGTGGGTGGTGAGCTGATTTATACCTTTGCCCAGCGTCAGGAACGCATGAATGTACCCGCCATGACTGGACAACTCGCAGATGAAAGCGGACAGCTGTTAATTGGTGTTCGGGATAGTCGCGATCAACGTATGCTGAATATCAAGCTTGATCCGAGTCTGATGCTGGATATCCAGCTCACCCAACGCTTTTTAATGAATGCGCCTTCCTATGAAGGTAAAGCCGGATTAGATACCTATGTGATCAGTACCCGCCAACCCTTAATGGGAGGCTTGAACTGATGGCAGTTTCTCTGAATGATTTAAAAAATATTGAACTGAAACAGATCAATCGTGCTGCACCTGTGGTTTTGTTACTGCTCATCCTGTATCTATGCTGGAAGCTGGCGGCTTTGTTCTGGTTGCTGATTGCTCCACCACAAGCCATGCAGCTGGATCGGGTTGAACTGGGCTCGCAACAGGCACAAATTCCGAATATCAGTGCATTTTCACTGTTTCAGGAAGTTGGGCAGTCTGCGGGTGTGGTTGAAACGGCCAATATCATTTTACAAGGGGTGGTGGTTGCCAGTCCAAGTTATAACTCTTCTGCGGTACTGAAAATTAATGATCAGGTCGATCGTTACCGTGTCGGGGAAATGCTGGCCAATAGCGGTTTTGAGTTGGCTGAAGTGTATTGGGATCGGGTTATTTTACGTCGATCCACAGGTGCTACTCAGGAAGTCTTATTCAAAGGTCTGGAAAATGGCTTGAATCAGCCGATTGTGCCGGAAACATCCGTATCTTCAAGTTCAATGCCTGCTATGCCTTCTAACAGTGGTATGCCTGAGCAGCCTTCGCCACAGAATGAAATTGGTCGGGCCATCCAGCAGATGCAGGAAAACAAGGATCAGTATTTACAGAATATGGGGGTGAGTGCAGCAGATGGTAGTTATGAAGTGACTTCACGGACGCCGGCTGCACTGCGTAATCGCCTGGGTTTAAGACCGGGCGACCGGATTTTGTCTTTAAATGGCCAGACGCTGAGTCAGGGACAGACCGAAGCACAATTACTGGAACAGGCTCGACGTGAAGGTCAGGTCAAACTCGAAATAAAACGTGGTGATCAGGTGATGACCATACAACAAGATTTGAAGTGATGTGTCATCACGCATAGGGTTAGGAAACACGAAAGTTTATGGCTTTATTTAATAATAATCGATCAGCATGGGCATTCTGTGTGGCCGCACCGTTAATGGCTATAGTCAGTATGGCGAGTTATGCACAAACCTGGAAAATCAACCTTCGAGATGCTGACTTAACTGCATTCATTAATGAAGTGGCGGACATTACCGGTAAAAACTTTGCAGTCGATCCGCGGGTACGTGGCAACGTGACGGTCATCTCCAATAAAGCCCTGAATAAAAATGAAGTCTATGACCTGTTTTTAGGCGTGTTGAATGTCAATGGTGTGGTGGCAATTCCTTCGGGTAATACCATCAAGCTGGTTCCGGACAGCAATGTCAAAAGCTCAGGCATTCCCTATGATGCCAGAAGCCGTGCCAGTGGTGACCAGATTGTGACCCGAGTGTTGTGGCTGGAAAATACCAATCCGAATGACTTGATTCCTGCATTACGTCCTTTAATGCCGCAGTTTGCCCATTTGGCGGCGGTGCCGGGTACGAATGCCTTAATTGTGTCGGATCGTGCCAGCAATATTTACCAGCTGGAAACCATTATTCGTAATCTGGATGGCACCGGTCAAAATGATATTGAAGCGGTCAGTTTACAATCCAGTCAGGCCGAAGAAATGATTGGACTGATTGAATCCATGACTGCCACCGGTGGTGCTAAAGATGTCCGCGGTTCACGGGTGCGGGTGATTGCAGATACCCGTACTAACCGGATCATCATCAAAGGTGATCCCACAACGCGCAAACGGGTGCGTCAAGTAATCGAAACCTTGGATGTACCGGCTGCGGATCGTCTGGGTGGTTTAAAAGTTTTTCGTCTGAAATATGCCAGCGCCAAAAATCTTGCGGAAATCTTGCAAGGGCTGGTGACCGGACAGGCGGTGAACAGTAATTCAAATACAGGCAGCACATCCTCAAGCTCGTCGTCACTCAGTTCTGGTAGCAATTTAAATAACAACAATACGACTACCGGTTCAAGTAGCAACACCTCTTCAGGTATTCAGCTGAATACCGGCATGAATAATGAGCAGGGCGGAATTACCAGTTTTAATGGCAATGGCGTCAGTATTATTGCCGATACCACGCAAAACTCTTTGGTGGTGAAAGCAGATCCACAGCTGATGCGGGAAATTGAATCGGCAATTGACCAGCTGGATATTCGCCGTCAACAGGTGCTGATTGAAGCCGCGATTATTGAAGTTGAAGGAACCGATGCGGATCAACTCGGTGTGCAATGGGCCTTGGGTGATATCAGTAGTGGTATTGGGCTGGTGAACTTCGATAATTTTGGTACCAGTCTAAAAAATATTGCGGCCGGTTATCTCACCGGTGGTGGTGCAGGTGCTGCAAGTGCTGTTGGTGCAGGAACTTCGCTGGTACTCGGTGATTATCGTGAAGGGAGTGATGGTTCCCGTCGTCTGTATGGTGCGATGATTCAGGCACTCAAAGAAACCACTAAATCCAACCTGTTGTCTACGCCGTCGATTGTGACCATGGACAATGAAGAAGCCTATATTGTGGTGGGTGAAAACGTACCCTTTGTCACAGGCTCAGTGTCTACAGGCGCTGCTGGAGTTGCTAATCCCTATACCACCATTGAACGTAAGGATGTCGGGGTCACTTTAAAGGTGGTTCCACATATTGGCGAAGATGGTACCGTACGCCTGGAAGTGGAACAGGAGGTTTCTGATGTCAAAGCCAGTAAAGGGCAGGCGCAGGATCTGGTGACGAGCAAACGTGCAATTAAAACCTCAATTCTGGCCGAACATGGACAAACCATTGTGCTTGGTGGTCTGATTTCGGATAACACCAGTTATGGACGCCAAGCGGTGCCGGGTCTGGGTGCAATTCCAGGCTTAGGACGTTTATTCCGTTCTGAAGGTAAATCCAATCAGAAGCGTAACTTATTGATCTTTATCCATCCAACCATTGTGGGGGATAAAAATGCAGTGCGTAAACTGACCCAGCAACGTTATAGTCAGTTATATAGTCTGCAACTCGCACTCGATTCAGACGGGAACTTTGCCAAATTGCCAGAAAGTGTTGAAGATGTGTATCAACAGCGAATTCCGGTATCCAGAACGCCCTTGCAAAACTCGACCTATCAAACTGTGCCGACCGCACCGGTTCAGGCACAACCAGTTAATGTAGTCGCCACGCCGGTCGCGATAGAACCAGTGATTCAGCGACAAGTGGTAGAACCCGTCCAACAGGTAGAAAAAAGTAAAAATACCGTTACAACAACCACACTTAGACCCAAAAGCTAAGCCATTCGTATTTGCAGACAGCATGTTATGATAATGTCAAAGAGAACAGAGAAGTAACTTTCATGACTTGGAAAATACACGCGATTACAGGCGACTTAACAGGACAGGAAATTAGCATTGACCGTGACATGCTGGTAGGGCGTCATCAGGCTGCGGATATTGTATTGCAGGCTGCGGAAATCTCCCGTAAACATGCAGCATTTTTACTGAAGGATGATGTGCTCTGGGTGCAGGATTTGGGTTCATCGAACGGCACTTTCGTCAATGATGTGCAAATTGCGCAGGAAACCTTATTAAAGCAGAATGACATTGTTCAGTTTGCCAGCTTGAAATTTTCAGTACTGGCGCCTGTGGCTGCAGTCGAGGTTCCAGCAGAAATTGAAGCAACGGCAGAAAAAGTTGTGGAACAGGTCGAAGTAGCTGAGCCTACACCTGCACAGCAAATGAATGATCAGGGAATGCCGGAACTGAAACATCGTGATGCTTCGGTGCAATTAACCCGTGATGGCATGCCAACCAATATCGGTATTCCAAAACCGGCGCCTATTCCGGAAGGCGTGGACATTAGTGCGGTGAAACCAGAGCCTACCCCAATTCCGGTTGAGCAACCTGTATCACGTGTAGAACAGAAAGAAGAAACCCAGAAAAATGTATCTGTTGGTTTGATTTCAGTGATTGTGCTGATTATTTTAGCAATTATGGCTTGGTTATTGTTCAAATAAGCCGATGATTGGTTACAATCAAGGCATGCACCGCGCATGCCTTTTTTGTGGCTGCGAATATTATAAAAGAGGGTCGGGATGTCTATTGCACAATTAGAAAAGCGCGAACTGATCTTATTCGATCTGGATGGTACCTTGGTGGATTCAGCACATGATCTGTATCGCGCCATGAATATGAGCCTGAATGTGCTGCAATTGCCTCTGGTGACCGAAGAACAGGTACGGACCTGGGTAGGCAAGGGCACGGCGATATTTTGTGAGAGTGTATTGCAGCATCTGGTTGGCGAAGTTACGCCGGCACAGCATCAGGAACTCTTAACGACTTTTCTGGATATCTATAATGTCGATCCCTGCGTCGATACCGTTCCTTTTCCGGGAATCCTGAAATTTCTGGACTGGGCCAAAGCCCAAGGTAAAACCCTGATTTGTGTGACCAATAAGCCTGAACTTCCTGCCCGCAGTATCTTAGATACCTTGGATATGGCTCATTATTTTGCCGATACCATTGGTGGTGACCGTTTTACTGAACGTAAACCGCACCCACGCCAGTTGTTGCACTGTGTCGAACATTATAAGGTGAGCAAAGAACAGGTCTTGCTCATTGGCGATTCTTCCAATGATGTTGAAGCCGCACGCCGCGCCGGGATTGATTGTGTTGTGGTCAGCTATGGCTATAATCATGGTGAAAATATTGCAGATTGTCAGCCGCAGCAGATTGTGGATGATCTTAGAGAATTACTTGCCTAATACGCGTACTAAGGAAAGAAAATGAATAGTTGTAAGGTTTTTCGATGGCGTCGCTCAGTTCAATTCTATTTACATACTGAGTAACCCTAATTTAAAGAGAAAAACCGCATGACCACTCAAGCACAATTCCAGCAACTTGCTGCACAAGGCTATAATCTCATTCCTGTTTATCGTCAGCGTCTGGCAGATACCGATACACCACTTTCTATTTTTGCACGCCTTAAACAGCATCAGCAGGCTTATTTATTTGAATCCGTAGAAGGCGGAGAGAACTGGGCACGCTATTCGATTATTGGACTAGGTGAATCTACTGTATTTTCCTGCAATGCAGGCGAACTGACTGTACAGTATGCAGATGCTTCAATTGAAAAACAGCACTGTGCTGATCCATTTCAATATATCCGTGATTTTCAGGCGCAATTTAAGGTGCCTACCCAGGTAGAATTGCCGGACTTGCCGAGTTTTACTGGTGGATTAGTTGGTTACTTTGGTTACGACGCTGTGCGTTATATCGAGCCGAAGTTAAAAAATGTGCCTGAAGCGGATCCGGTTGGATTACCCGATATCTGGATGATGCTGTCTAAAACCGTCATCGTGTTTGATAATTTAAAAGATACCTTGTTCCTGATCGTACATGCTGATGCCACTGCTCCGGGTTCTTATGAAAAAGCACATGAACAATTAAATGAATTAGAAAATATTCTTGCCACGCCCATCAGTCTTAAAGCTGAAAAACATAGTCCGCCACATTTCGAGTCCCTCACCGGACATGACAACTTCATTGCTTCGGTGGAAAAGGTCAAAGAGTATATTCGTGCTGGAGATGTAATGCAGGTCGTACCCGGGCACCGGATGGTGTCTGACTTCGACGGTGACCCGCTACAGGTGTATCGTGCGCTGCGTCATCTCAATCCATCGCCGTATTTGTTCCTGGTGCAAGGGCAGACCTTGGAAAATAACACGCCATTCCATATTGTCGGTTCCTCTCCTGAAATTCTGTCCCGTCTGGAAAATGGTATTGCCACAGTTCGTCCATTAGCGGGAACCCGTCCACGTGGCAAAACCAAAGAAGAAGATCTGGCACTTGAGCAGGACTTACTCTCTGACGAAAAAGAAATTGCTGAACATGTCATGCTGATTGATCTGGGACGTAATGATGTGGGACGCATTGCAAAAATTGGCAAAGTGCAGGTAACTGATCAAATGGTGATCGAACGTTATTCACATGTGATGCATATTGTCTCCAATGTGCAGGGTGAAGTACGTGATGATGTCGATGCTCTGGACGTTTTTAAGGCAACTTTCCCCGCAGGCACACTTTCAGGCGCGCCAAAAATCCGTGCCATGGAAATTATTGATGAAGTTGAGCCGGTAAAACGTGGAATTTTCGGTGGCGCTGTTGGTTATTTAGGCTGGCACGGCGAAATGGACATGTCGATTGCGATTCGTACCTGTGTCATTCGCGAAAATAAGGTCTATGTTCAGGCTGGAGCAGGGTTAGTTGCCGACTCAAATCCTGAATCTGAGTGGAATGAAACCCAAATAAAAGCTCGCGCAGTGATCAAAGCGGTTGAATTATCATCAAATGGTTTGATTTTATGAGTTTTTGACGTTTTTTTTGAAAAAAACACTTGCAAGGATTCTGAGTTTTGCTAAACTGCACACCGTTCCGATACGAAACGTACGAAACACTAAGAAACGCCGGCATAGCTCAGTTGGTAGAGCAACTGACTTGTAATCAGTAGGTCCACAGTTCGAATCCGTGTGCCGGCACCATCTTAGAAGTTTGGTAGTGTGAAGTAAAGAACAGCACTGATGTAAGTGTAAAAAATGGTGAGGTTCCCGAGCGGTCAAAGGGGGCGGACTGTAACTCCGCTACGAAAGTTTCGAAGGTTCGAATCCTTCCCTCACCACCAATTTTAAGACTTCAATAAGTGGTTTGTACCAACATCGTGCGGGAGTAGCTCAGTTGGTAGAGCGGTAGCCTTCCAAGCTACATGTCGCGAGTTCGACCCTCGTCTCCCGCTCCATTGAAGTACTAATATTTGCTCTTATAGCTCAGTGGTAGAGCACTCCCTTGGTAAGGGAGAGGTCTCGAGTTCAAATCTCGATAAGAGCTCCAGATTACAGTTTAGCAACTTTGTTGCAAAGAAATTCCAAAAGCAGGCTATTTAGTCTGCTTTTCAAGTATTTGGTGTTCGGTTTTTTTAAACGATATGTCGGAGCTGGGTTTTACTCAGAATTGTGTTCGACGTAAACGAGGAAGATTAACATGGCTAAGGCTAAGTTTGAACGTAATAAGCCACACGTTAACGTGGGCACAATT